>JALZUE010000082.1 GCA_023301705.1 Alteromonadaceae bacterium
AGGTACGTCCCCAATAACTCTAAATCTAATGTATATGTTGGCATTTACTCTCTTTTTTCAATTAAACCAATTAGATAATCACCATACTATGGTATCAGAAATGTATTAATGAAGCACTACCGCATTATGAAAACAGAACATTATAACCATCAGCGCTAACACGAAAGTCTGAACAACGTTACACCTGCTGATGTTTACTTCGGACGTTCAAATGAAATTTTAAAACAACGAGAAAGAATTAAACGACAAACTATTCAACATAGACGCTTACAATACCGCAAATTAGTCGCTTAATATTAATTAAAAATAGTTGAGCATACTATCTCTTAGCGCAGGTTAAATTTGTGCCATTTTATATGAAGACGGACAGTATATGATTTGTAACTGAAATACTTAATGTCCTAGAAAAATAACCTACATGATGATACTTTTTTCCCTCACGCGTCTACATATTCGTATTACGTATCTATTCTAGGCTGGTACAGTGTTAAGAATGGAGATTTCTTTTCTTGGTAAAGTAAAAATACTCCAGCGTAATAAGCTGGAGTATTTTATGTTCGTAAAGGCGCTATTCAAGCGGTGTAGAGGCCCACAATTTACTGTATTGTTCACAGTGAATAATCAAGCTTTGATAATCACTCAACTTGATATTAGAGGGTATTTTATAACTTTGTCCGCCCTTATGAGATTTTAATTTTGCAACAAGGACAGCATCATTCGTTGCGTTTGAGCCATTAATATCACTGTAAGCCTGATTTGATAGAAATACTTTCAAATCAGGAGCTTTTTTTGTTCTATAAACCAAGCACCTTTTACTTTGAATTCCTGTTTTTGCCAACCTCCTGAATTGCCAGCAAAAGCTGCAGGCGCGATAGTCAAAAAGCTAAAAAGAGTACTAATATTTTATTGATATGTTTTATTTTTTTATTTCCTATTGTTATGTATTTTTATTGATATATTTTTTTGTAAAAGAAAAATTTGTCTATTGTTATAAAAATTGCTCATTGTGATGAGCACAGCCTAGAGAAGTACTTGAGCATGGAATATAAATGTCACTCATTTTCAATGCTTGTTTTAATCCTTCATATATACTTGTTTCCTTCTGGGTGTTTTGGTCATTATGGCTAATATATATTTATATTTCAGTATTTCTTACATTAGCCTAGTAGTAATTAGGTTTCTTTGGTTTTAAAAAATTACATTAATATAATCTGTTATAAATTAATCCAACAATGCGTTCATAAACGTTACAAATTAGTTAAAACCCTTCCGCCTCACGTATTGCTTTTCTCAATTTAACAACCTTTTTTAATAGCATTTTTAACATGCAAAGCACGTGTATTCCGGAAGGGTATAGAATTTATTTGTTGAATGAACAGATAACCTTAAAACACATAACTTTTAGGATGTTTAGTCCAATTAAAGTTATGTGTCATATTATCAACTTAATTCAAAGGCGTCTATTAAACAGTAATTTATCAAAATATATTTATATAATTCAAGTTTAACACCTTCAATGGAAACGCCTATTTATCTAAATTTTCTATTTTTTAAATTTACACAAAAGTTCAAAAAGAACATCTTTATGCATTGCAATTAAAACAACAGATGCGATCCAAATACCTACAGCCATACCAAACATAGTACCGCCATCATCCATTACAACTATACCTAAAGGGGTAAATAAATGGAAGAATATAGCACCTGTAATAACACCAAGAGCCATTAAGCTTCCCAATGCTGTAAATAATTCACGTTTCATGAAAAGACCAGACAATAATAGTAAAGCGGCAACCAATTCAGCTGAACCAACAACATAAGCGTTAAAAATGCCTGGCGGTAAAAATAAACCATCAAAGCCAAAGCCTGCAGCCCATGAATTTAATATAGTAAAGATATGAGTTGTTTCTGGCGATCCAGTAAACTTAAAGAACAGTCCTTGGATGAATATTATTGAAATAAATAAGCTTAATACGATTTTTATAATGTTTCTTTTGTTTTTTAACATAGTTTTTTCCTTATAGTTAGTTTTTAAAGTTAATAGTGAATTTGTATTTATATAATATATTTCTTTGTGTAATAAGTTACAGAAATAGCTACCATAATAGTAATTAGGGCGACAGGGGCATGTATAGCCAGCCCCGGAACCCCATGAAGAATAAGGGTGTCGTTACCGCCTGGGATTAACCCTGCACCAAACCCCATCAGCCCTCCCGAAATGATTTTTACAGCAAAATCTTTGGGTACCGCCTTAGTAAACTTAAAATCTTTTGACAATAAAGAGGCCACTCCCATGCCGACAATAAGAGCAGAGGTTGTTATAATAATGTATGTAATATTTACGTTAGGTTTCTCTTGTTCAAATATAATAGTTTCGGTTGATCTAATGAAACTGGTATAATCCCAAGAACCTCCTAAAATTAAATACAACGCTCCGCTACATAGCCCAAAAATTGATACTCCTATATAATTTCGGGCAACTGATGATGTTATATATATTTTTAGTTTTTTTAGTTTTGTACCTTCATTTTCTCTCAAAAATTTCATTGTCTGAAGTATAGTTACCCCCCACACAACTAACATAAGAGGCAAAAGGACTAAAAATCTGTAATTTACGCTCGTTAAATAGTTGGTATTTTTCATATTAATGAAATCATGAATAAGAAGAAAGCAAAAAAAGCCTAGTGCCACACCAATAATAGACGCTAAATATTCTACTTTTCCATTCATTAGATGATTTAAAGTTCCTAAAGCGCAAGCTCCATTCAAAAAAGCCCCGACTCCGTAAAGAGCCCCACCTAAAAATAAATAAAAGGATATTGAGTACGACGCCGCCAACGAAATATTCTCTGGAAATAAGAGCATTGCAGGAATTGTAACAGATAAAGCAATAACCATAGCCTGCATCACAAAAAACATTGTTTTAGCAGGCTTCTTATCAATAATTTCAATTGTTGCTCTCACAAGACACAGGCTTGCACGTCGTGTTGCAAACCCTGCCCAAAAAGCTAAAAAGGAAATTAGAATAAAGATCATTATAATCCTTGAGAAATTTCAGTAAGAATTTCAGAAGATGATTGTTGTAAAAGGTCTTCAAGTCCAAATATAATTCCTTGCATAGAGTTAACCTGCAGCTGCTTTTCTTTTGTTTTTATAATCCTATTTACGGGCTTTCTATCAGGTAATTTTAAAAGAGAAGATATAGTTGTGACTTTTATAGTTGGCGGTGAATTTATGCTGTCCCGATATTCCGCTTGAAAGTCCCGAACTTTTGTGACGACCATATAATCTGCTTTTTGATGACGACTGCTCGTATCTACTTCAATAATATCATAATTATTCTCAAAGGACTCAATCATAAAATCCTGTATTATCTTATCAAGCTGCCCATTCCACCGTGCTTCCGCAAAATAATCTAACTCTCTACCATTGTTCTTAATAAGCGCGATGCGATCTGTATTGAGCCCAGAAGAAACACTAGGCCTCTCTATGATCATAGAAACAGAAGAGCTGGATTGATTTATTGCCTCAATATTCTGAGGGTTTAAAACATATAAAGTTGGCGCAGGAACATTGGATGTCAAGCAACCTGCTAATAGAAATGTTGTCGAAAATAATGCTATATAAGTTTTTATCATTGTTTTACCTTTACACCTTCGTAATTGGGTTTGTAAATAATTTGGGAGGGATCATCACTTAATTTTTGAGATAAAATTTTGAAGCTATTCACCATCTCTTGTGTTTCTTTCACAAGAATAGAAATTTCGTCAAGATTATTTCCTGTAAAATTCTCTAATTGCGTTTCGTTATTAGATAAGAGCTTATCAAAGCGCGTTGTTATCGAATTAATCTTGCCTATAGTCGTCGCTACCTTACTTAGATTCTTTGTACTTAACAGGCTATTTATTTTAGTTGATGTTTGCGTGATGTCCTCTATAGATTTTTGAATATTTGCTGTATTTTTCTCATCTAAAAGAGCGTTCATTCTGGAAGAAGATAGAGCAATATTTTCTATAGATTTATCTATATTTTCTAAATTTTCATCACTTAAAAGATTATTAATACGCACCAAAGTTTCAATGGCGTTGTCCGTGATTTGTGGAGCATCGCTGAGCAATTGACTTAACCCTGAAAGTTCTGACGCTATCACAGGGTACTTTT
>JALZUE010000083.1 GCA_023301705.1 Alteromonadaceae bacterium
GCAACATATCAAAAAGGTGATGATTGGAGCTCATTTGTAGTGGTTGATAATAATCTTATTACAGGGCAAAACCCTGGTTCGTCGTTTGACGTTGCGAAAGCATTGCTTGGTGCGCTAGCTAAATAGCCATGGTATGAGTTTGATAAGATTGAAATACGCACCATGTAGATAATATTGGTGCGTATTATTTTACAAAACAATATATTTTATTAACTGTTTTGATATAAATTGGCAACTAACTATTAGAACTAACTATTAGAACTTTGACGTGTCAGTAAATAAACCTACTTTTAAGTCTTTAGCAACATAAATTTCTTTACCGTCTACTGACACAGTACCATCAGCAATACCCATAAATAATTTACGTTTAATCACACGCTTTAAATTTAATTCAAACGTTACTTTTTTAGCTGTTGGCAATACTTGACCAGTAAATTTTACTTCGCCTACGCCTAAAGCACGACCAAAGCCAGGGCCACCTGACCAGCCTAAAAAGAAGCCAACTAATTGCCACATAGCATCTAAACCTAAACAGCCAGGCATTACTGCATCACCTTTAAAGTGGCAATCGAAGAACCATAAATCAGGAGTGATATCTAATTCTGCAATAATTTGACCTTTACCGTGTAAACCACCATCATCATTAATAACAGTAATGCGATCCATCATTAGCATGTTATCTACAGGTAAGCGACAGTTACCTTCACCAAAAAGCTCACCGTTACCACATTGAATAAGATCTTCTTTTGTATAAGAGTTTTTCTGTTCCATTATCTTCACTTAATAACCTTTATTATATGGAATGTACTTTAGCGAACACTTGTACACTAAACAAGAGTAGGCAGTAAATATATTGCTTTTTTTTAAGTTATGCGTAACCTAAGAATATATTTTTTATCTTATCAATAAGGAATCAGTATGAACGAGAAAAACATTGATTTACTTGACGGCCTAGTGACAGAAAATAGTTCAATTAAAAAAGTTGCTTTAACAAACGCCGAAAAGCAAAAACGTTTTCGAGATAAAAAAAAGGACGAAGGTAAGAAAGAGCATCGTGGTTACTTAACACCCGAAGCCCAAGAGTGCTATAAAATGATTGCTGAACAAACACAGTGGTCAGACAGTGTGATCTTGAGTAATGCAATACGATTAACGTATGCAGCCTATAAAAATGGTCAAATTGGTTTGTTAAATAACTGGTTAAATAAAAATAAATTATAATTAATGTTAAACAGTTACGTTATAATGTTAACGTAGTTTAATCGGCTATATCGTTATGCTTGTATGCTAACGCTGAAGAGTCAAATGACTTCAATCCACGTTTAAGGTGTGTAAATTGATTACTGTATTATTAGTAGACGATCATGAATTAGTGCGAATGGGCATCAAACGTATTCTTGAAGATGAGAAAGGCATTAAAGTGATTGCGCAAGCAAAAACAGGCGAAGAAGCGGTAAGCTTTTGTCGTAAAGAGCAGCCTAATATTGTCTTGATGGACATGGACATGCCTGGCATTGGTGGTTTAGAAGCAACTAAAAAAATACTACGCTATGCGCCAGACACTAAAGTAGTCATTTTAACTGTACATACTGAAGATCCTATTCCTACGAAGGTGATGCAGTTAGGTGCTTCTGGGTACTTAACCAAAGGCACCGCGCCTAAAGAAATGATTCACTGTATTCGTGCCGTTAATAGTGGTCAGCGTTATTTACCGCCTGAAGTTGCACAGCAAATTGCCCTTAGTCAATTTAAAAGCTCAGATGAAAACCCGTTTAATTCATTATCTGAACGAGAATTACAAATAATGATTATGGTTACTCGAGGCGAAAAAGTCCCTGATATATCAGAGCATTTAATGTTGAGTACAAAAACTATTAATAGTTATCGTTATCGTATTTTTGATAAATTATCTGTGTCAAATGATGTTGAATTAACGCATTTAGCGATTCGTCACGGTGTTTTGAATACGGAAAAGCTTTAATGGTTATTAACATACCGTTATCGAGTTATTAAATATAAAAACTATTATTATCATGTCTGAATCAATAGAAAACCCTTCTGAAAAAACCTTCGATCATGTTGCTTTTTTAGCCTCTGTTACAGAGCAGCCTGGTGTTTATCGTATGTATGATAAAGACCAAGTTGTTATTTACGTTGGTAAAGCAAAAAAATTAAAAAGTCGTTTATCTAGTTATTTTCGTAAAGACGTCGGTAATAACAAAACGCGTGTATTAGTGTCACAAATTTTAGCGATTGATGTGACAGTGACACATACTGAATCAGAAGCACTGATCCTTGAAAATAATTACATTAAAAAGTACCAACCTAAATATAATATTTTACTGCGAGACGATAAATCGTATCCATATATTTTATTGTCTGATCATAAACACCCAAAGCTTGGTTCACATCGAGGTAGTAAAAAGATCAAAGGGGAATACTTTGGACCATACAGTACAGTAGGGGCTGTGTGGGAAAGTTTACGACTAATGCAAAAGCTCTTTCCTATTAGGCAATGTGAAGATACGTATTATCGAGCACGTTCAAGGCCTTGCTTACAATATCAATTAGGGCGTTGTTCAGCGCCTTGTGTTGATAAAATATCTGACGACGATTATCAAGAACAAGTTAATTTAGCAAAATTGTTTTTACGTGGCAAAAATTCTGTGGTTATTGAATCGTTAGTTGAAAAGATGGACAGTTCAAGTCAACAGCTTGAATTTGAAAAAGCGGCTAAATACCGTGACCAAATTGCTACATTAAGAAAGGTTCAACAGCAACAATATGTGAGTGGCTTCGTTTCAGAGTTAGATGTTATTGGGCTTTACCGTGATAAATCTCAAGTATGTATTCATACCTTGTATATAAGAGAAACCAAGATTTTAGGCAGTAAAAGCTTTTTCCCAACCGTACCTTTAGAAACCAGCAACGAAGCTATTATTCAAGCGTTTCTTGTACAACACTATATCGGTACTGAAGTTGCCGAAAGACATATTCCTAAAGAGTTTGTTATTGAGCAGCTTCTTACCGATATAGATGACGTAATTGATACTCTATCTAAGCAAGCTGAATTTAGCGTGAAAATATCCAATAATGTCAGAAAAGAACGCAGTCAGTATTTAAAGCTGGCACAAACTAATGCTAAAACGGCATTAGAAAGCCGAAATAGTCATAAAGAGTCAGTACAAGCACGTTTTCAAGCGCTTAATAAACTTTTTGAGTTACCAAAAGAGATAACTCGTTTAGAGTGTTTCGATATTAGCCATACCATGGGGCAGCAAACTGTTGCATCGTGCGTTGTTTTTGATCCTGAAGGGCCAAAGAAAAGTGAATATAGACGCTATAATGTTCACGGTATAACTCCAGGTGATGATTACGCCGCAATGGATTTTGCATTGAATAAGCGTTATGGCAAAGCAGTGAACAGCGATAGCTTTCCTGATATTGTATTTATTGATGGCGGCAAAGGGCAGTTATCCAGAGCAGAGAATTTTTTTAGCGAGTTAGCGGTTGATAGTATTCCTTTATTAGTGGGTGTTGCTAAGGGAGAATCTAGAAAGCCCGGATTAGAAACTTTAATTTTGGCAGGCAGCCATCAATTAATTAATTTACCCAGTAATTCACCTGCATTACATTTAATTCAACATATACGTGATGAATCTCATCGTTTTGCTATTGCAGGCCATCGAGCTAAACGACAAAAACATGCAAAAACATCAACGTTAGAAAGCATACCTGGTGTTGGCGCTAAAAAGCGCCAAGCATTACTTAAGTATTTAGGGGGAATGCAAGAAGTAATAAAAGCAGATGTTGATGCTTTAATGAAAGTGCCCGGCATTAGTCAGTCCTTAGCGCAAACTATTTATGAGCATGTACATCAAGCCTAAGCAAATCCAAACATACTCTTGGTTAATACATAAAAATTGTTTAAAGAAGAGTAAAGCCATTGGCTTGCTGCACGTACCTGTGTAGAATTACCGCATATAATTATTTTTTGTAAACGTATTTATTCTTATGTGGACTATTCCAAACCAGATCACGATGTTTCGAATTGTGTTAATTCCTGTATTTGTGCTTGTATTTTACCTACCAATATCATGGAATCACTTTGGCGCTTTTGCTATTTTTTGGTTAGCATCAATCAGTGATGCACTTGATGGCTACCTCGCTAGAAAAATGAATTTATCATCAGCTTTTGGTGCTTTCATTGACCCTGTTGCTGATAAGTTAATGGTCGTGTGTGCATTAGCGATGCTAGTTGAAGATTATCACAATTTATACATCACCATTCCTGCCGCTATTATGATTTCTCGTGAAGTTTTTATTAGCGCATTACGTGAGTTTATGTCATCACGGGGGTGTCGTAATGTTATTGCCGTTTCATCGCTAGGTAAGTGGAAAACAGCTGCTCAAATGTTAGGTATTATGGGGCTTATTTGGCAGCCTGATTATGAAATACCGTTACTGTTATTTTCATTGCCACATGAAGTGATTAACTATGCAGCATATTTATTTTATGGTTTAGCAACAATTTTAACTGTGTGGTCAATGGTTGAGTATTCTAAAGCTGCCTGGCCAGAGCTAAAAGATAATACTTAGATCACATCATCATAGTGAGAGAAGTCATACAGTATTTAAAGCTTCAGTTTATATTAAATAAATTGAAGCTTTTTTATTGGTGATAAAACGCTTCATTTGATTATCTCAGGTAAGTAGATTGATTAAATAATCGATTAACTTTTTCAATTTTTACTGATTAAAGTATTAATTTTGATTCAACTACCTTGTCATAAACATAAATAAATAACTTCAATCGCATCAAAACAAGTTACTTTCCGTCATTTTTGTCATAATTAAGAGAAAAAATAATCATATTAGACGCTTTTTAACCACTTGAAATAAAATTGATATTTAACTGTTGACTCAGGGGTATTTCAATGTAGAATGCGTCCCGAGTTGACAAGGAGTCAACACATGAAGCGGCTGTAGCTCAGCTGGTAGAGCACTTCGTTGCCAACGAAGATGTCACGAGTTCGAGTCTCGTTAGCCGCTCCAAATTTTAAAGGATTAAACCTGTTCAAAGCAGTAATGCGGCGGGTTGGCAGAATGGCTATGCAGCGGATTGCAAATCCGTGGATCTCGGTTCGATTCCGGGACCCGCCTCCATTTTGCCCGGGTGGTGGAATTGGTAGACACAAGGGATTTAAAATCCCTCGCTGGTAACAGCGTGCCGGTTCAAGTCCGGCTCCGGGTACCATTTGCTTTGAATAATGTGGGTAGAGTTTTTATGAAGCGGCTGTAGCTCAGCTGGTAGAGCACTTCGTTGCCAACGAAGATGTCACGAGTTCGAGTCTCGTTAGCCGCTCCAAATTCTCTAGGTTTTGTAATTAAATTCATTTATAATGTTTTTGTTACAAAACAAGTAGGTGCCAATACTTACTATAAAAAGACTAACTCGTTGCCCGGGTGGTGGAATTGGTAGACACAAGGGATTTAAAATCCCTCGCTGGTAACAGCGTGCCGGTTCAAGTCCGGCCCCGGGTACCATTTAGTCATCATTAAGCGGCTGTAGCTCAGCTGGTAGAGCACTTCGTTGCCAACGAAGATGTCACGAGTTCGAGTCTCGTTAGCCGCTCCAATGACACCTTTCCTATTGCAGTTAATATTTTCATTTCACTTTAATAACCTCATTTATTTATTACAACTATTTATCTCTTATTCACTACAGTATTAAAATATTTATCTAAGCATACTTATTTTTAATCGATAATAGACAACCTTTTATACTTATTATTACTTACATTGAAATTTTAATATTACTTTGATGGTCTTGTTAGCCGTTAAAGTAAATAAAAAGTAGAATAAATAATTAAAAAAGGATTAAATTTTTATGACAGTACGACAAATGTTTATTGTTTTCGCAGTCACCTCTATTATTGTAGTTGCCAGTCTATCAACACTTTCACCACTTTGGTTATGGGCATTTGCCTTGCTGGGACCAATAATTTTACTTGGTATGTACGACATATTACAAACTAAGCATGCTATTCGCCGTTTATATCCTGTTTTAGGGCGATTCAGATATTTATTAGAGTCATTTAGAGATGAAATTCAGCAGTATTTTGTTGAATCTGATATCAGTGGCACACCTATTCCAAGAGAGTTTCGTTCATTAGTATATCAACGTGCTAAAGGTGCTAGAGATACTCGTCCATTTGGTACTATTTTTGATGTTAACCGTTCTGGCTATGAGTGGATCAATCACTCAATGCAGCCAAAACATTTAACTGACTTTGATCCGCGCGTTAAGTTTGGTGGTCCTGATTGTAAAAAGCCTTACATGGCTGCATTGTTGAACATTTCTGCCATGAGTTATGGCGCGCTAAGTAAAAATGCCATTATGTCATTGAATAAAGGGGCTAAAATAGGTGGTTTCTCTCATAATACCGGTGAAGGTAGTATGAGCCCTTATCATTTAGAACACGGTGGCGACATTATTTGGCAAATAGGTACAGGTTACTTTGGTTGTCGTACAGATGACGGTAACTTTAACGCTGAAACGTTTAAAGAAAACTCTACTAAAGATGTTGTGAAAATGATCGAGATAAAACTATCACAAGGTGCTAAGCCTGGTCATGGTGGTATTTTACCTGCGGCAAAATTAACACAAGAAATTGCGAATATTCGTCATGTACCTATGGGTGCTGATGTGGTTTCGCCACCTGCGCATACTGCTTTTTCTACACCCACTGAATTATTGCAATTTGTTAAACAATTAAGGGAATTATCTGGTGGTAAGCCAGTTGGTTTTAAATTATGTGTTGGTCGCCATGATGAATTCTTAGCTATTTGTAAAGCGATGATAGAAACAGGTATCAAACCTGACTTTATCACTGTTGATGGTGGTGAAGGTGGCACTGGTGCAGCACCAACTGAAATGACCAACTCAGTAGGTACACCAATTCGAGATAGTGTGACTTTTGTTAATAATGCTTTGATTGGTTTTGGTGTAAGAGAACATATTCGCATTATTGCTTCAGGTAAAATGTTCTCAGCTTTCCATATATTACGTGCAATGGCATTAGGTGCTGATACTGTAAATTCTGCTCGAGGTATGATGTTATCTTTAGGTTGTATTCAGGCGCGTACTTGTAACAGCGATCATTGTCCTACTGGTATTGCGACACAAAATCCATCTCGTAATAAAGCGATTATTGTGACAGATAAAGCACAGCGTGTTGCTAATTTTCAACGTGAAACTGTTAAGAATTTAGTTGAACTTGTTGGTGCAGCTGGTTTAAACGGTGTTCATGAGTTAAAAAGTAGGCATGTAAATCATAGAATTGAAGGCTTAAACGTTAAAAATTATGAAGAGCTATACCCAACAATTGACACAAATGCTTTATTAGATGAAGCAAGTATTCCTGAGAACTGGCGCAGTGATATGGCGCAAGCTAACGCCGCCGCTTGGTAATGACTAGTTCTTGTATTGGAATTGTCTTTGTTTAATCACAACGTTTAATTCTGTTTAATAAAGCTCATATTAATTTATTAATATGAGCTTTATTATTTAGTAGGGAGTTTTATGCTATTTATAGCTGTTTTTTTGTGTATTGGTACTTTGGGGTACTTAGCACAAACAACGGGTTTATGCATGGTACGAGGTGTACGAGAATTTAAGTCAGGTAATAGAGAGTATTTATTAGCGGTTTTGTTTAGTGGCACGTTAGCTTGGGTGGCAGGCGTTTTTTCGTACACCACCAATATACCTGTACATTATACAACTTATGCATTGAGCATTTGGTTTGTTTTTGGTGGCTTTCTTTTTGGCGTAGGCAGTAGTATTAATACTGCGTGTGGCGTTTTTACTTTAGGTAAATTAATTCGCGGCGACTTTCGAATGATAATGACCGTTATTGGTTGGTTAATCGGCTGGACAATACTCGCATATTGGGCACCTGATAAACAGCTGGTAAAAATTGATTCTTTATCTGGGTATACCAATACACTGTTACTTATTTTAGAGTCGTTAATTATTATTATTTGGGTATGTTGTGGAAACAAAAAACGCAAAAAACTTTGGTTTGGTATGATGGGTATTGGTTTGTTGGCTGGTTTTATTTATCTTTATCAGCCGAAATGGCCACCTAGTGCGTTATTACATCAATTAAGCCAAGCATTGGCTAATGATAATGCCAATGCGTTGCCATCAACAGAACAGTACATTCTTTTTTCTGCTATGTTGTTAGGGCTTTTTGTTGCGGCTTGGCATAAAAAGAAGTTTGGATTAGTGTCATTAACAATTAAGAGTTCTATTGTGCATATATTTGCAGGCACATTAATGGGAATAGGGGCGTCATTGGCACTAGGTGGTAATAGTATTCACTTGCTAATGGGGTTACCGACATTTTCACCCGCTGGTTTTGGCGCTGTATTTGGTGTTTTAGTGGGTATTTGGAGTGGCTTTTATATTAAAAAACATGTTAAGTTCTTTAATTAAAGAAAATCATCAATATTTAAATAAGTTTAATTATATCAATAATATAGTTTAGGAGATTGTATGCGCGAAAGAGTCGAGTTTATAAGCGGTGGTAATACTCTTAGTGGTTTATTAGAAACGCCAGAATCAGATGTAAGGTTTTATGCCTTATTTGCTCATTGCTTTACCTGTGGTAAAGATGTAGCTGCAGCTTCAAGAATAAGTCGAGCACTAACTGCTAAAGGTATTGCAGTGTTGCGATTTGACTTTACGGGTTTGGGTAATAGTGATGGTGATTTTGCCAACACAAATTTCTCTTCAAATATACAAGATTTAATTGCCGCAGCTGATTTCTTGCGAGAACAATATTCAGCGCCAAAATTATTGATAGGGCATAGTTTGGGTGGTGCAGCTGTTTTGGGTGTTGCTCAGAAGGTTGAAGAATCAGTTGCTGTTGTAACAATAGGCTCTCCATCAGATGCGGCGCATGTTGCACATAACTTTGCTAGTCATATTGATGATATTGAAACCAATGGTGAAGCAGAAGTTAATCTTGCAGGTAGAAAATTTACCATTCAAAAACAGTTTTTAGATGATATTAATAGTTATAATACAGGGCATATTAGTAAGCTGAAAAAAGCCTTACTGGTAATGCATTCACCTGTTGATGCAACCGTTAAAATAACAGAAGCTGAAAAAATTTATCAAGCCGCATTACACCCTAAAAGTTTTGTGAGTTTAGATAATGCCGATCATTTATTAACGAATAAAGATGATTCTGAGTATGCTGCAGCAGTTATTTCTGCATGGGCGAGTCGTTACATTATTAGCGATGTTAAGCCTTATCAAAGCAAGGTAGCCAAAGGACATGTCTTAGTTGAAGAAAAAGATCATCAGTTTACTCAACATGTCAGCACAGGTAGCCATTATTGGTTAGCCGATGAACCAACTAGTGTTGGTGGTAAAAATACCGGGCCTGATCCTTACGAGCATGTATTGGCTGGTTTAGGCGCTTGTACTGCAATGACATTACGCATGTACGCCGAACGAAAAAAATTACCTATCACACATATCAAGGTTGATTTAACCCATACACGTAATTATCAAGATGACTGTGATAATTGTGAGCAGCAAAACGGTATGGAAGCGATGGTAAGAAATATTAGCTACGTTGGTGAGTTAAGCGCACAAGAGCAAGAGCGCTTCTTAGAAATTGCCGATAAATGTCCAGTACATAAAACATTGCATAATAATGTTGCTGTTATTAGTAAGCTAGTAAATTAGTAGTTGGTAAAGTAAAAGTCAAATGGCGTATTAGTTGAGACTAATACGCCATTTTTTATTCCACTGCATTAATTCTAAAAGCAATGTCATATCTAAATTCAGGCAATAAAATAGTACACGGTAAGCTTTCACTACAAGTCACCGTAAAACTTTCATGAAAAATTCCTTGCCACGTATCATATGGGGTTATTTGGTATTCACCAGCTTGTAAGCCTTGTATATCAACAGAAACATTATTGCTTTGTGTAATTTTAGCTCGAATTTCATCAATTTCTAAGCCTTTTAATTCAGCATCTTGTACCCATACAATACCACCTTCACTGCCAGCAAGACCCCAAGCCTGAATATCATTATTATTACTGGTTACCGTTAATATTTCGGGTGACCATTTAGCCAATTCAGTTGTTTTTACAAAACGACTAAAAAAACGCATATGGGCTTTCATTTCTGTGGTCATCACACCCCAGGTTGCAAAGTCATTCCATTCTGCGGGTGTAAAAGCCGCACCTGCAGCTAAAGCTGACCAAATAGCATTATGAAATAACTCAGGGTAGTGGTTAGCTTCAGCGTTTTGCACGCCAAATTCACCTATCCAGTTAGGCTTGTTTTGTGCTTGCCATAACGCCAGCGTGTAATCTGCCATCACATTAGCTGTTTCAATTGTTTTGGCTATTGGTGAGTCTAAAGAAATTAATAAGTCTTGGTATACATGCACCTGTGGTACATCCATTACTTCATTACCTTCAAACCAAATTTGATCGCCAGACATACTGGCGGTGGTTACATGTTTGTATGGATCATTTTCCACAAAGTAATCATTAATTTTTTGATGCCAACTGTTTGTATTATCAAAAGCATTGGTACCATTAATTTCAGATACAGTATGCCACATAGCCAGTGCATTACTGTGGCCCCAACGAGCAATCATATAGCGGTATAAGTTTTCTTGGTATTGCCAAGCGTCATCATTTTCAAAAAACGCTGTTGCTGTTGTTAAGCGATTAAAGCCATTAGTAACAAACCATTTACCATCACTCCATGAATGATTGTTATCCCGTAACTGAGGGTGATCCCAAATGGTAAAAACAACTAGTTTGTCATTTTGGCTCATTTGCTCTAATACACCATCAATGAGTAACAAGTTTTCAAGTGCGTAAGTATCAAAACTGGTTTCTACTAATGAAAAATAGAATTGCGGCCACCACAATACATAGTTTTCATCGGCTTCGTTCATGTTGTTAATTAAACGCCTTGTTTCAGGAAGAAAGTTAATGGTTTCAAATATGCTAAAGGCATCAGCGTGACCAACGCCGTAAAAAGGACTGCCATCTTGGTGAACAAAATAACGACTGCTATAGTTGTTGTTAAACTGGCTACCAAGCTGTATACCGCCTTTAGCGTTTGAAGCATCAACATTAAATTCACCAGTGACAGTTTCACTTACACCATTTATATCTTGTAGTTGTAGTTTATATTGCCATGTACCTGCAATATTGGGCATTAACCGTATTCGCCATTGGTTGTTGCCATCCCAAAAACCATTAATTTTCATGGTATCGCCATTAGGTAGCGTAAATAGACTCGATAAATCAAGTTCTTGCGCGTTAAAAGGGTTTGTAAATTCAGCTGATATATCTACTACCCACTCAACAGCATCATATTGAACCATTGCGTTTTGGGTTGATGTAATGGCATTAATTGTTGGTGATAGCAACGTTGGTTCAAATGGTATTGGGGTAACAGGCGTTACTGGTTCAGTAATTTGAATAGCATTCGTGTCAGTTGAAGACGAGCTACTTCCACCGCAGGCATTCAGTAATAAAAAAAGACATAAAGGGGGAATATGTTTTAAATAATACATTATTACTCTCAGGTTATAATACAAATGTTATATGGCTAACATAACTATAAGATAGCAGCTCATTTTTGATAAGATATAACAAATGTATAACAGTTAAATCTAGTTTAATCTGTAAAGTTATACTGGTTAGAATTAATCTATTTAATTAGTGATATTGCTTATTGATACAAGCTGACACTTGTTCTAAGTGATTATTTTTTGAATTGTTCATACAGAGTTAGAAGAGGGGAGTATTCCCAATTATCGCTGTAATTCATTGGTTTTTGTTAATAACAGATTCAAGTTAATCATAAATTGTATTATGATAATTAATTGTATTTATTCACTATCAACGACGTATCCTGTACGTAAAAAATTATAAGGTCTTTATGTTTTCTGTTTTAAAATCATTCATCAAATGGGTGTTTATTATTTATGTAATTATTGGTGCGAGCATCTGGCTTGCTTCTCCTTTTGTTGCTGATAAATACATTAAAGAGTTCTTAATTGAGCATAAATTGACACTATCAGATGATAGTCGTATTTATTACAACCCTTTTACCCAGCATATTTCGATTAACGATATTGCATTATATAGTGAAAATAAAACAGAAGCCGAATTGACACTTACATCGTTAAACTTTGAGTTACGCTTACATCAAATTATTTTCGATAATGTCTACATCTCAGAATTTGATATTAATGGCTTAAATCTCGCAGTTGATATTACTGACGATGGCTACCAAGTTGCTGGTTTTGTTATACCTAATGAGACTGAAGAAACTGAGACAGAAGAAATTATTGAAGATGATAGTGCTGCAGAACCTTTACCTTATCAATTAGTTTTACCTCAGTTTAATTTACATCATTCAAATATTAACGTATCACTTAATGGTAACTCTCATGTATTCACTTTTAATGACTTTTCATTATCTGGTATTAAAGCATCATTAACCCAGCAATTATTTGATTTAACAATTGAAAGCTCAATTGATAAAGCGCCTTTAAAAATTAGTGTGAATGGTGAACTGTTAAATGAAATGGGCAGTATCGCAGTTGAATTATCACTTTCTGATTTAGCCTTGTCTCGTTATCAGTATTTATTACCTGAGCCTGAAGATTCAATTGCAGGACAAGTAAGTATTCATATTAACAGTGAAATTACGCTTAAAGAAGCAAATCAAATTGATGTCACAATACCTAAGTACGAGCTAATTCTAAAAAATTTAGCGCTGGCTAGCCAAGGTTATCAAGTTAAATTGTTAGAACAAGTATTTAAAGGTAAAGAGGCGACAATTACTTATACACAACCTGTTGTTGATGACTTTGGTACTTCAGCTAACGATGAGTTAGCTCCTGAAGCGGTTCTTAGTGTCAATACTAATGCTAGCTTTGAATTAAATGAATTGATTGTTTTTCTTACTCAAGAAGAAGAGCAGCTACTTTCCTTAAATAACTTTTCGTTACCTTCAATTGAAGTTGATATAAAAGGTGATGAACAAAATGTTGAGCTTATTGATATGAGCTTAACAGCGCTAACCGTGTCAGATCGTATTAATGATGACGTACTACCTTTAACCACTTTAGCAGGTATTACTATTGATACTCTCAACGCAAGTCCATTAGGTTTGGCTGTTGGCAATGTACTTATTGGTGGTATTAATGTCACCGCAAAAATTAATGAAGAACAAGAGCTCATTAACCTAATTACTTTACCTGAAGATGATTCTACTGAGTCTGAAGCTAATGATGAAGTTGTAACTGAAACGTCAGACGATAGTGTAGAAACGAGCGAAGAGGTTAACGAAAATACAGCGCAAGCATTTAAAATATCATTAGCGTCTTTAGCGTTATTAGAACCAATAAAAGTACAATTTAGTGACCATAGTGTATTGCCTCATTTTGAACGAGATATCACCATTAATACATTATCAGTGAGTGCATTAAACACTGAAGCTCCCGATATTGTCACTCATATTTTATTAAAAGGTACCACAGGTAAATACGGAAAAATTGACTTTGCTAGCGATATTACGCCGTTTGATGAAATCCCGGTATATGCGGTTAAAGGTTTTTTCAATGAATTTGATTTAACCGGTGTATCAAGTTATGTGCGTGATGCACTAAGTATTGAAATTGAAAACGGAGAATTAGATCTTTCTGTTGATACTCAAGTTACAGGCAGTGAGCTTTCTGGTGGTGGCAGCATACTATTAAGACGTTTTGATTTCACAGGCATAGAGTCAACGACTAACAAAAAAAATGTTAATGCGTTGTCTTTCAATGCAGCACTTGGCCTATTAAAAGACGGTGATGGTAATGTTGAACTTGATATTCCATTAAGCGGTGATGTCAGTGATCCAGACTTTGGTGTTTCAGGTTTATTAACGTTAATTATTAAACGAGCAGCGTTATCTGCGGCTAAAGATTATTTAGTGACCGCACTGGTTCCTTATGCGAGTATTGTAAAAGTTGCTGTGTCAGCAGGGGAGTTGGCGCTAAAAATTCGTGTTGATGATTTAGTGTTTGATAATACGGTTGACTCTTTACAAGACGTTAATCAAACCTTTGTTAATGAACTTAGCGGCTTATTAACGGCAAAGGGTGATTTACAATTTAAGTTATGTGCGCATTCAACACCTGCTGATATCGGTTTACCGTTAGGTCAAGAAGTGACTAATAAAGAGCAAGTAGCTGCGTTAAATGCAATTTCAACTAAACGCGTTGAATCATTAAAAGATGCTTTAGTTGAGCAACATGGTATTGCTTCATCACGTTTACCTATTTGTAAAAACCAAATAGATACAAGTAAAAATGCTAAGCCACGTATTACGTTTGACAGTTAATCTGTTTTTAAAGGGAAAATCGTTTGTTCTAGAGGTTGAATTCATAATAAAGCTGAACTACGATTGTTATCGTTGAAGTTGTTAATATCTCACAAATGTATCAGATACTTAGCTAAAGCTTCAACTATAGGAATATAAGTACATATTAAAGATAAATTGAATAATCATGCATTTATCACATAATTATCATATTCTTTAATTGATTTTTCTTATATAGTAAGAAAAGAATTAGAAAACATTAATGACTTTTAGATACAAATAACAATAATAAGTTCGTTAGTAGTGATAAATAATTAGAAGAGTATTAACCAAAGCTATTATTTTAAGTCTGATATGAAAATCAGCAAGGTTAATTAAACTGGGTAAGATTCATAACTAGCATCTACTGTTAGTTGAACAAGAGAGGAATACTATGAGAACAGGCTCAATACTTCGCGCGCGCCGTGCTTCGGAAAAAGTTTACGTATCAAAAGATGCTCGCGACAATCAATATGTTATCGCAGAAATGCCATTAACTGATGAATTAATTAGTTTAGTTGTTGGCGATATTGATTTATCAGCAGAGAAGCCTTATCAAAAGTTTTATCAAAAGTTGGCTAAATTGGCTTTTGATGTTGTTGAAGAATGTAATATTGCTCATGCTAACTTTGTGGCTAATAATCGCTTAGTTCGTGTTAGACACAGTGAAGAACAACAAGTATTGCATACCGCGCAGCAATCTTTTTTCTTTTATAGCCCTTTACATAATTCAACGTTTAAAGGTTATTACGACGGCAGCGAACGCTCAAATAAAGTGAAGTTTTTATTTTTAGCGACAGGTGAAGAAATTCGCATTAATTCAGGTGAATTTCACCATAAAGTGAATAAAGCGGTACTCGAAATAGCCAAGCGTATTGGTTTATCTGGTGGTGAATTCAAAGTGCGTGACCACCAGCATTTAACTTACGATATTTTTGCAAAAGAAAAAGGCCGTAAAGACAGTATTACACATACCTTTAGAGAGATTTCTGCTCGTTATAAACAGCAAGGTTATGAACTTGATGGTGATCATAAATTTATCACTTACGCTGTCGCAAGTATTCCATTATCACGCCGATTACTTAAAGGTATTGATCTAGACTACAGTGTTGACGATATTTTTGATCCTATTTATAAAAAAGTAGAAGCTGCATTTAAAAATGCAGCGAAAAAGCACAATTTAACGCATGCTGCTATGATTGCAAACGGTAATACAGTTATTGTGCGTTACGATGAAGGTGAAAATACTATTTTTAACGGTGAAATCATTTCATTAGGTTTCAACCCTAAAAATGATGCTACTGATATTGTTGCACTTTATGAGTCAGACAAATTAGTTGATAACATTCGCTTAGTGTATTTTGCTGATGAATATGATGAAACTCATCAAACATACGGCAAGTTTGTGAACCAAGTGACCAAGTCATTAAATTCACTTGCTGAAGAGCTAAACTGGAACAAAGAGCGTGATTACTTGTTAATGCGCTTACATCAACAAGTTGTTCGTCGCGTATAGTGATTTAATTACTTTATACGTTTAATATTAAAAACCAGCATTTGCTGGTTTTTTTATATCGTTAATATTTATATATGTAAGTCAACCTTAACTAATGATAATAAATATATTCAGTTGGGGTTAATCTAGTTCTTTATAAGGACTCTTTAAAAGGTAATGCTTGCTGACATTGTTGCTGATATTGTTTAAGTTGCGTGCGTTCTTGTTGGCAGTAATCAGCAATTGCTGCTTTAAATTCAAGGTGCTTTATCCAGTGATAAGAGTGGGTCAGTATAGGCTGAAAACCACGTTGTATTTTATGCTCACCTTGCGTACCTGGGTTAAAGGTTTGTAGGTTATTCTTAATACAAAACTCAATGCCTTGATAATAACAAAGTTCAAAATGTAAGTTATTAAAGCGAGCAGTACAGCCCCAATAACGACCATATAGTGTTGATTTATCATGAAAAAATAATGCGCATGCAACGAGTTCGCTTTTTTGCGCTTCGTTTGCAACATCAGTATCTTCATGTTTTGCTACCACTAACATAATGTTATCAGCCAAAGAATGAAACACGCGTTCAAAAAACTCGTAACTTAAGTGTGGCTCATGCCCTTTTTTGTGATAGGTGCTTTGATAAGCAAGGTAAAAATAATCAAGCTCTGTTTTCGTTAACTGTTTTCCCTGAATTTGCTCTACCGTTATACCTTGTTGCGCAATTGACGCACGTTCTTTCTTTGTATTCTTTCGCTTTCTGGCTGTAAAGCTAGCTAAGTACTCGTCAAAACTTTCGTAACCATTATTAAACCAATGAAATTGAACGGTATGACGATGATAAATATCAGATGTGAGCAGCGATGATTGATCTTTGTCAGTAGTACTTGGCGTATTACTGTTATTAGTAAATAACGCGTGCAAGCCAGAAAGTTGATTAAAGGTTTTTAAGTTACTGCTAAGCGCAGGTGAAGTGTTGTTTAAGCGCTTAATTAATAGTGGTAACGCTTCTTGTAAAGTTAATGACACACTAATTAACTTATTGCAGGGTACAGGGGTAAAAGGTACTGCATTCACTAATTTAGGGTAATACGGTATTTTGTAATGCTCGTAGGCGTCTGCCCATGCATGATCAAACACATATTCGCCCCAAGAATGATACTTTATGTATAAAGGTAAAATGGCAACGAGCGTTTCTTGATCATAATACAGTGCATGATACGGCTGCCAGCCTCGGTTTTTCGTTGCCGAACCGCTATTTTCTAGCGCATGAATATAGTCGTATTGTAAAAAAGGGTTTGTTGACGTGTTGAGGGTTTGCCACTGTTCTTTAGCTATATCATTAATACTGGTAACAAAGGTGACTTTTAACAAACTTTTTATCAAATGAAGAATCTCTTACTGGTTGAACATATCCATAAAATAACAATAGCTGAGCACTAAAAATGAAAGCGGAAAATTATTTATTCATATCTCATTAGAATTTAACATCTACATGATATAATACCCACAATTTTTTATAGTCTTTTGACTTTACGCATAGAGAATGTCGTTTTATGTTACCAAGGTTAGAACCACAATTTTCAGTATCTCCTTTATATCAGCAATTTGCTGAGCAACTTCGCTCAACTAGCTTTTCAGGTGATATTAATTATACATACAGTGCTCGTTTAGCGGTAGCTACTGATAACAGTGTATATCAACAAATCCCTCAGTTAGTGCTTCATCCTAAATCAATTAGCGATATACAAGCATTAACCACGCTTGCTTCAACCACCGAGTTTAATGAAATTAAATTCAGTGCGCGTGGTGGTGGTACAGGTACCAATGGCCAAAGTTTAACGCCTGGCATTGTGGTTGATTTATCTAAGCACATGAACAACATTCTTGAAATTAATGTTGAAGAAAAGTGGGTGCGTGTTCAAGCGGGTGTGGTTAAAGATCAACTAAACGATTTTTTAAGACCGCATGGTTTTTTCTTTTCGCCTGATTGCTCAACTAGTAACCGCGCAACCTTAGGTGGCATGATTAATACTGATGCATCAGGTCAAGGTTCTTTGGTATATGGTAAAACCTCTGATCACGTTTTAGGTTTAGAGTCTGTGTTAGCCAATGGTGATTTATTATCAACATCGCCATTATCAATTGCTCAAGCAACGGCGTTAGCTAAAGAACCATCTACTACAGGTAAAGTGATGGCAGCGGTTTTAACTAGCTGTAGTGAAAACCGTGAAAAAATCTTAGCCAAGTTTCCCCGTTTAAACCGTTTTTTAACCGGTTATGATTTAGAGAACACCTTCAATAACGATATGTCGACATTTGATTTGTCTCGCGTAATTACAGGTTCTGAAGGCTCTTTAGCCTTTTTATGTGAAGCTAAGTTAAATTTAACACCTATTGCTAAACACAAAACCATTATTAATATTAAATACGACAGTTTTGATTCAGCGCTGCGTCATTCACCATTTTTAGTGTCTGCAAAAGCGACATCAGTTGAAACCATTGATTCAACTGTATTGAACTTAGCGAAAAAAGACATTATTTGGCATTCTGTCAGTGACATGATCACCGAAGTTGAAGGCCAAGTGATGGACGGCATCAATATGGTTGAATACAACAGTGAGTCAGCCGAAGAAATTGCCCAGCAAGTTCAAGACTTAACACAAAAGCTTGATGAAGAAATTGCCGCCAATAAAGGTGTTATTGGTTACCAAGTGACTTCAGACTTGTCTAGTATTGGTAAGCTTTACGCAATGCGTAAAAAAGCAGTTGGCTTATTAGGTAACACTGAAGGTGTGCAAAAGCCTTTAGCCTTTGCTGAAGATACTGCCGTTCCACCTGAAAACTTAGCTGATTATATTGTTGAGTTTCGTGAGCTGCTTGATGCACATGGTTTGCATTATGGTATGTTTGGTCATGTTGATGCAGGTGTGTTACATGTGCGCCCAGCGCTTGATATGTGTGATCCTGAGCAAGAAGTCTTACTACGTGAATTATCTGACAAAGTTGTTGCCTTAACCGCTAAGTATGGCGGTTTAATGTGGGGCGAGCACGGTAAAGGTTACCGTAGTGAATACAGCCCTGAATTTTTTGGTGCCGAGCTATTTAATGAATTAAGAAAAATTAAAACCGCTTTTGACCCACTCAATAAAATGAACCCAGGTAAAATTTGTACACCAATTGATTCTACTGAAAGTTTAGTCTCAGTTGATGATACCAAGCGTGGTTATTTTGATAGACAAATACCGATTAACGTTAAAGAATCTTTTTCATCTGCATTAAATTGTAACGGTAACGGTTTATGTTACAACTATGATGAAAAAAGCCCAATGTGCCCTTCAAGCAAGGTAACGCGTGACCGTAGGCATTCGCCGAAAGGTAGAGCTGGCTTGATGCGTGAGTGGTTACGCTTATTACAAAATAAAGGCGTTGATGTACTGGCTTTAGAACAAAAAGTACAAGGTTGGTCAGTTAAACGCTTAGTTGATAAAGTAAAATACTCATTATCATCAACACAAGATGACGATTTTTCTCATGAAGTTATGGAAGCAATGCAGGGCTGTTTAGCCTGTAAAGCGTGTGCTAGCCAATGCCCAATAAAAGTAGATGTACCTGACTTCAGAGCGCGATTTATTAACTTATATCATTCACGTTATGCTCGCCCAATGAAAGATCATTTAGTGGCTAATGTTGAAACGTTAGCACCGTTAATGGCAAAAGCGCCTAAGTTAATTAACAGCGTATTATCGAATAATGTATACGAGCAAATTTCGCGTAAAACCATTGGTTACCGAGATACACCTTTGTTGTCTACGCCAACATTAGCGTCACAAGCAGCAAAGGCTAAATACACTGAATTTAACTTAGCGTTTTTTGAATCGCTACCACAAGCCGAGCGCGATAATTACGTGTTTATTGTGCAAGACCCATTCACTTCGTTTTACGATGCTAATACCGTTGCTGATTTTATGGCATTGGTTGAAAAACTGGGTTTCAAACCAGTATTGTTACCGTTTAAACCAAACGGTAAAGCGCAGCATGTGAAAGGCTTTTTAGCTAAATTTGCTAAAACCGCTAAAAACACGGCTAACTTTTTAAATAAGGTAGCTGAGCTTAACATACCAATGATTGGCTTAGATGCTTCATTAGTTTTATGTTACCGTGATGAATATAAGCAAATTTTGAAAGAGCAACGTGGCGACTTTAACGTATTGTTAAGTCACGAATGGTTATTTTCACAAAAAGAGCAGTTTGATTTAACGGCATTAAGTCATAGTAGTGAAACTCAATCGATAGATTATAAGCTGTTTGCTCATTGTACTGAAAAAACCATGTTAGCGAAAAGTGAAGATCAATGGCTCGCTATTTTTACTACCTTTGGCTTATCTCTAGGTAAAATACCAACAGGCTGTTGTGGTATGGCAGGTACTTATGGCCATGAAGTATCAAACTTTGAAAATTCTAAAGCGTTATATGAAATGAGCTGGCAGCCACAGGTTGATAAACTAGACAATACACAAATATTGGCCACAGGTTTTTCTTGTAGAAGCCAAGTAAAGCGTTTTGAAAAATATAAACCGCTTCACCCAGTGACTGCATTATTAAACTTGTTCTAATGAGCCTCTGCTTTGTAGTATCGGTTACGCTATAACGACGATAAATATTATATTTATTAACTCAAGAAATAACAAAGCCAGCATATGCTGGCT
>JALZUE010000084.1 GCA_023301705.1 Alteromonadaceae bacterium
CGCATGGGTAAAGAAGAAATTATTGCTGAAACGGGTGCGGGGCAGCACGGTGTAGCAACAGCAATTGCCTGTTCATTATTAGGTCTAAAATGTCGTATCTATATGGGTGCAAAAGACTGTGAACGCCAGCAACCAAATGTATTTCGTATGAAGTTAATGGGTGCTACCGTTATTCCTGTTACTGCTGGTAGTGGTACATTAAAAGATGCAGTAAACGAAGCCCTACGTGATTGGTCTGCTAATTATGAAGACGCACACTATTTACTAGGTACAGCCGCAGGCCCTCACCCTTTCCCAACGATTGTTCGTGAATTTCAAAAAATGATTGGTGAAGAGGCTAAGCAACAAATTTTAAAGCAAGAAGGTAAATTACCTGATTACGTATTAGCTTGTGTAGGCGGTGGTTCAAATGCGATTGGTATGTTCACTGACTTTATTAAAGAAGAAGGTGTCAAGCTAATTGGTGTAGAACCAGGCGGTAAAGGTGTTAATACTGAAGAGCATGGCGCAACCTTAGTTGCGGGTACTAAAGGTATGTTACACGGTAACTACACATATATTATGCAAACTAAAACAGGGCAAATTGAAGAGTCTTACTCAATTTCAGCTGGTTTAGATTACCCTGGTGTAGGCCCACAACATGCATTTTTAAAAGAAACTGGTCGTGCACAATATGTTGCTATTAACGATGATGAAGCATTAGCTGCCTTTCAAAAGCTATCCAATAGTGAAGGTATTATACCTGCGTTAGAGTCTTCACATGCACTTGCCCAAACGATTAAAATGGCTGAACAAGTGACCACAGAAACAGTGTTTTTAGTGAACTTGTCAGGCCGTGGTGATAAAGATTTAGCGCACGTACATTCAGTATTAAATGAACAACAAGGAGCGCAATAATGTCATTAGCACCAACAAGCCTTGGTATTCGATACAAAACAGCATTCGAACAATTACAAGAAAAGAAAGAAGGCGCATTTATTCCATTCGTTATTATTGGCGATCCGGGTAAAGAGGCATCATTAAAAATCATTAAGACTTTAATTGACGGTGGCGCTGACGCGCTAGAATTAGGTATACCTTTTTCGGATCCTAGTGCTGATGGTTTAACGATTCAAAATGCAGGCCTACGTGCATTAAATTCAAATATTGATACCGATGTGTGTATTGATCTTTTAAAAGAAATTAGAGAATATGCGCCACATATACCTATTGGCTTATTATTATACGGCAACTTAGTTTTTGCTCGCGGTATTAAAACCTTCTATAACGACATGGCAAGTGCTGGCGTTGATTCAATTCTTATTGCTGATTTACCGATTAGAGAAAGTGCGCCATTTAGAAAGGCAGCTGAAGAGAGTAATATTGCGCAAATTTTTATTGCTCCACCGAATGCTAGTGACGACACCCTAAAAGAAGTTGCTTCATATGGTCGAGGTTATACGTATGTTCTAAGTAGAGCTGGTGTAACTGGTACGGAAACTAAAGCTGCTATGCCAGCAAGTCATTTAATTAATAAATTAACTGAATTTAATGCAGCACCACCTGTATTAGGTTTTGGTATATCACAGCCAACACAAGTAACAGATGCATTAAATTCTGGTGCTGTAGGTGCTATTGCAGGTTCAGCGACTGTACAAATTATTGAAAAGAATTTACATGATGAAGCTGCTCTACTAAGTGAGTTAAAAGCGTATACTCAAGCTATGAAAGCAGCAACGAAGCGTTAATAACTTTCAAGATTAGCACTTTCAATGTTAGCACATTTCAACGTTTGAACCTTTGGCGTTAAACAATTTATAGCGTTGTTATTTCACATTAATCAGTTAATGATTATGTGAAATAACAACGCTTTTTAGTTCGTTAAATAAAAAACTTGTTACTGTAAGTTTTCCACTAAACACATAAATTATTGAGCTTTAGATAAATTCTTAGTTTAAAATGAATCAATATTGATAATAAATGTTGACGCTACAACGCCTTGAAATTAGCACAACACCCATGACATCAAATGAAAGAACAATGTTGGTGTATTTACCACAGCTGTATTATGCCGCATAATCATACATTCACTTTTTTGATGACTATGGTCACATGCCCGAACCTTTTAAAAACCGTTTTTCTGTTTCTCTGATTAATGAAATGTCTGTACATATTGCTAATCAATTTGAATCTTTTCATAAAGAACGCTTTATTCACGAAGCCACTTTCAATTTAAATGATTTAGAATTAAAAGCGCGTTCATTACAAATTACATCAGCGTTATTAAAACATCTTCCTCAAGTGACTGTTGGCTCAGTTAATGATATTTATGAAAAGTTAATCAATAGTTTAACGCCTACATCACTTATTGATGAAGAAAAAGCGATTAGTGGTGGCCAAATTAGTGAGCATGGCATTGAAGGCTGGGCGATTATGCCATTGGCAGACTTTATTGCTTTTAGTTATTTAGTATTAAATGAACATAGTGAAGTTGGCTCGTCTCAACAACAAAAAACCTTTGTTATTGCGATGCAAACATTGAAAGAAATGACTAAACGCTTTACCACTGAGTTTGCCATTAGACACTTAATTAAAGCAGCGCCTGAACAAGCTATTTCACTATTAAACTCTTGGCTTGATGATAAAAACTATCATGTTAGGCGATTAATATCTGAAGGTTCTCGCCCGCGTTTACCATGGGGAATTCAACTCAGTGAATTTGTTGCCGACCCGACCCCTTTACTACCGTTACTTGAAGCACTAAAAGATGATGATGAATTATATGTTAGGCGTTCAGTAGCAAATAATATGAATGATATTGCAAAGGATCATCCGGAGTTAGTTGCTAAACTCACTAGCTCATGGTTAAACCCAAAAAACAAACAACGATTACAATTAGTCAAACATGCTTGTAGAACGCTTATCAAAAATGGTAACCCAACAATATTAAGCGCATTAGGCTTTTCAGAAATACAGCTTGAATCTGCTAAATTAACCGTCGATAATCCAAGGTTATTATTTGGTAACAGTATACAATTAGTATTAACATTAAATTCTACGTTAAACCATGATCAAGCAATGAATATTGATTACCGAATTCACCATCAAAAAGCCAATGGCACAACAAGCCCCAAAGTGTTTAAATGGAAAACCACTACACTAAAAGCTAATACCTCGATTAACATTATTAAAAAGCATACAGTAAAGCATGTCACTACTCGTACTTATTACCCAGGAATACATAAAATTGAGGTATTAATTAACGGTCACGTTGTTTGTAGTAACGCATTTGAACTTGTGTTTAACGAGTCACATTAAACGCTTAATTATTGCTAATGTTTAAATAACAAAAAAAAAATTATTCACCGAGAGTCCAAGCTGATGAAACCCAAAGTAAAATCACAAAAAGCTATTATACTTTTATTCAGTATCAGTAATATGTTTACCGTTATCGCACTTTCATGGGTAGTGCTATACCACAGTAATTTCTTTTATAGTTTTTGGCATGATAACGGCGGCATAAAACAAACAATTGAACACTTTTCACCAAAGAATACCAATATAAAAGGCTTTGAAAACACAACAAAAGCAGAAAGAGTTGAAGTTTTTAAACAAATAAATTATGCCGTACATGTCAACAAAAGCACATTAAACAACATTACCTTTCACACTAAAAATAATACAGAAACAACACTATTAACACAGGCTGAAATAATTCATTTAGTTGATGTTGCCAACCTTATTCAAATTTTATATTACTGGTTCACTTTAATGCTATTAGTGTGGGCTTACCTGTTAATAAAAATAATGAAGAATTTTATTCATTACCCTAGTTTTGTTGGTCAAGCTATCGCTATTGGCAGTATTTTTGGTGTATTAGGGCTGATAATTGCAATTGTTGGCCCAACTAAGTTTTTCTATTGGTTACATGAAGTGATTTTTCCTGATAATCATCAATGGTTTTTTTATTACCAAGAATCTTTAATGTCTACCTTAATGTCAGCTCCCGATTTATTCGGCTGGATAGCCTTAGAGTGGGTTCTATTATTTATTATTGGTTTCTACACTATACATAAAGTACTCAAAGCTCTTCATACTAAATTACAGCTTAATGCTCATAATGATTATGAGCATTGCTGATTGACGCTATCAGCTTTTATCGAAATGTGCTTAATGTAACACTCTCCTTTTAAAATAATATAACCCAGTAACTATTAGCGCTGCTATCCTGATTAAGTTTGTAATTATCATTTATGATAACCCATTTAAATAATTAGAAAATTTCATTTATGTTATTAGGCTTTTTCATCGAATAACGCTATTATTAGTAAATCGTTTAGTTATAATCAGCAGCCTTAATTTTTAGGCTTACAACTTATTAATGCATAATAACAATATCATCAAGAACTTAGTTAAAACGTTATCTATTATTAGCATTCTGTTTATTACAGCTTACCTGTTTTATTCCGTTGCAAATTATATTGCAACATCATCATCTCAAAGTATTCACAACAAAACTGACAGTTTTTCAGCTCAATATAGTTACCTTATCGATACTAAAAACATTTACAATGAACAAAATATTCAACATCAACTCAACGAGTTTATTGATGTCGAATACAATAAAATTCCTTTTAAACTTAAAAAGCAAGTTTACTGGATAAAAATCAAAGTTACCAAGTTTTCAAGTGCTTATGACCATGTCATATTACACACAGACAACAGTATATTAGACACGTTAATAATATATAACTTAACTTCGAATGAAGTAGCTGAAACACTATTTAATTTAGAAACTTTACCCGAAAAAGATATCAAAAAACGTATTTTCCCTTACGTCGAATTAGATTTATCAGAGAAAACTAGCCAAGAAGTGTTATTAAAAATAGAAACTGATGGGCCACCCGATGTACCAATTGATTTTTATTTAGTGGAAAACTTTAATGAAAGAATTTCATTAACGCTTTTCATATTCGGTAGTTTAATTGGCATTATCTTGTTAATGGCCATTTATAATTTAGTTTTTTATTATGCGGTTAAAAACAAAGTTTATTTGTTATACATTGGCTATTCGTTATCAATGCTTTTTGCATTATCAACAGTCAATGGCTTTGGATATTACTTATTTTCTATTGAATTTCAACAACAACTCACAAACTTTGTTGCTACACTTCATTACTTAATTGTGACCTTTTTATTCTTTTTTACGCTTTACTTCTTAAACTATGAAAAAGACAAAACTAATAATTATAAAGTTAGTTTATATTTAATTTCTGTATTTATTTTATGTGGAATTTTTACTATTCCATTAGATGGTATTACTGAAACTAAAATATTTTTTCTTTTAATGCCAGTAACATTCGTCTATTTTACTTATTTAATGGTCATTAAATTAAAAGAATCAATTTCATGGTCAAAATACTATTTTATTTCTTGGATCCCTCTAGCCATTGGCAGCATAGTTCAACCACTTAGTCATTTTAATATCATTGAATCTAACTTTTTAGTGAATAACGCTTACCTTTTTGCCGTAATGATTGAAATTGTCTTTCTTTCATTTGCCTTAGCTGAAAGAATGAAAAAAACTGAACAAGACCGACTGTATGATCTTTACTATCACAATGACAGCAAGCTTCCACGTAAAGGAATTTTAGAGCAAGCATTACAACAAGAAATAGAAAAAGAAAAAGGTCATAAATTATCAGTTATTGTCATAAAGCCCGAACGGATTGAAAAAATATCTCTATATATCAATGATTATTTCAATACTCAGTTCTTTATTGACCTAGCAGAATCTATTGACGGCCTAGTACAATATAACGATGCAGTACTGCCTATTACTCATAAAAATGAAAAAATTTCCTATATAGAGCCCTACTCACTTGCTTTAATATTGAATGAAAACATTTCAATTCAAAGCCAACAAGAGTTTGTTGAATCTATTTTATATAAAGTAAGAGAATCGTATAAAATTAAAGAATTGAATTTACCATTATTTGCCAACATTGGTATTTCAAGCTATCCAGAAAATAGTGCTAGCCCTCAAAAATTGATAATTGAATCTTTATTAGCCTCAAATAAAGCTAGCGATACTGCATCTGGTTGGTTTATTTTTGACAGCCAATATCAAACCAAAGATGATTACTTATTAAACTTAGCCTCAAGTATGTCTGATGCAATCAGTAATGATGATTTCGAAATATATCACCAACCCCAAATTGACTTAAAAACGTTACGAGTATGTGGCAGTGAATGTTTAATCCGTTGGTATTATCATGGTGAGGGCTTCGTTTCTCCTGTAAGTTTTATTCCTATTGCAGAAGATATAGGATTAATTAAAAAGATTACCCGTTGGGTCATTAAGCGTTCATTAGAGCAACATAAAATGATCATGCTTGACGATAATAAAAATCATATGGTTTCAATTAATATTAGTGGTACTGATATCAATGATGATGATTTTGTTGCCTTTGTAGAGCAAGCATTAATTGATAGCAATATACCTGCAGAAAAGGTCATTTTAGAATTAACGGAATCAACTGCAATTAGTGATGAATCGGAAGGTATTGCAAATATGCAAGCCCTTATCGATTTAGGTATTAGAATTAGTATTGACGATTTTGGTACAGGCTACTCATCAATGTCTTACTTAAGCCAACTACCTTGCCAAGAACTTAAAATAGATAGAGAGTTTGTTGAGAATATTAAACACAACCCTCGAAATAAAATTATTAGTGAAACAACCGTAAAAATGGCTAAAGGATTAAACTTAGAAGTTGTTGCCGAAGGTATCAACTCTAAAGATGATGAGAACACATTACGCAGCTTTGGCTGTGATATTGGACAAGGGTACTATTACGCTAAACCAATGCCTATAGAACATTACCTAGTATGGTTAAAAAAAGAAGTGAACGGCAAACTTCCTGAAGATGAAATACTATAGAGAATACTTAGCCTAAATAATTAACGTGAATACCTAACGTAAAAAGTTAATGTGAATAAGAAGTCGCTTATTCACATTAAGCTTTAATACTACTGATATAAATGACTCAATACCTATTCAATACCCAGGTATTTATGTACCTGAACCGACAAACGCCAATTATTTTCAATACACGTTTTTATCGCTAATTGAGTCGCCCTTTCTTTTTGGCTAATAGGCTGCAAATATACTTGTGTATTTTCTACATTATGTAACGCCAATAAACCTTTTAAATCATCTATATGCTGTTCTGTAGCAACGGGGTGTTTGATCTCGTTTGCTCTTTTCATCGCTGACGATAATATTTTATATCCGCCTTTCATATTAACTTTAGGTGATACCGTCACCCAGCATTGTGCCGATACTTGCACAGGAAAAGTACCTGAAGTTTCAACTTGGCAACTATAGCCATTTTTTTCTAACGCATCACATAAGGGTGTTAAATCAACCATGCATGGCTCACCACCTGTTAAGACAATATGCTTGGCTTGGTAATTTTCTTGAGAAAAAATAACTAAAATTTCATCAATTGTTAATTCAGCCCATGTATCTGACTCTTCAGGCTTATTTAGCATTGTTTGACCAGCAACCTGCTGTTCAGCGCGTATTTCCCACGTATGCTTTGTATCACACCAACTACACGCTACTGGGCAGCCTTGTAAACGAATAAAAATAGAAGGTTGCCCCGTAAAACTACCTTCCCCTTGTATGGTTTCAAACAATTCGTTAATTTTATATTTTTTGCTCATCATTAATACTTTTGCCAATAGTCAAATTGCAGTAAAATTACGGTATGTATATCACATACCTTTTTAACAAGGTTTACATTTTATTTTATAACTCGTTTCAAAAACGTTTACCTGTATTGAGCACAAGCAATATAAAAATAAGTGTTATAAAATGATAAATATACAACCATATTAAAGTGACATTATGTTAAACCAATGTAGCAGTACATTGGCGCTTTGTTTTATATTATACCTGATAGGCACAAATAAATGACTGAAAAAGTTGTAGTAATTTTCTCTGGTGGCATGGACTCGTTTACTGTACTAAACAGAGCCCTTAAAGATGGTAAGGAAGTGTATGCTTTATCGTTTGATTATGGTCAGCGCCATGTAAAAGAATTGGTATGTGCTGAAAATATCTGTAAAGACCTAAAAGTAAACCATAAAATTATTGATATTTCTGCTATTAACCAATTATTGGCAGGATCATCGTTAACTGATGATATTGATATACCTGAAGGTCATTACGAAGCTGAAAATATGAAATCAACGGTTGTTCCTAACCGAAATATGATTTTATTATCACTTGCTGTTGGCTATGCTGTGTCAGTAGGTGCAAGCCAAGTTTATTATGGCGCGCATTCTGGCGATCATGCTATTTACCCTGATTGTCGTCCTGAGTTTGTGATGAAAATGAATGACGTATGCCAAATAGCCAATTATGAAGCTGTTGAAATATTTAGCCCATACTTACACAATACGAAAAGTGATATTTTAACCGATGGATTATCTATGGGCTTAGACTACAGCCAAACATGGACCTGTTATAACGGCAGAAAATTAGCCTGTGGTAAATGCGGTGCCTGCCAAGAGCGTTTAGAAGCATTTGCCGATAATAAAGCTATTGACCCATTAACCTACGAATCATAGTAAAGTGTTTAATCATATTGTTCGTCACTTTATACAAAGTTTTATCTACTAACAAATTAACTAAGTTGAATTTACATGAAAGTTATTTCTTTTAATATAAACGGGTTACGCGCTCGCCTTCATCAATTACAAGCCATTATTGATAAGCACCAACCTGACATCATTGGCTTACAAGAAATTAAAGTACATGATGAAGCATTTCCACTAGCCGATGTTGAAGCGATGGGCTATCACGTATATTTTCATGGTCAAAAAGCACATTATGGTGTGGCTATGTTGTGTAAAAACCCTGCTAAAGTTGTTACTAAAGGTTTTCCTACAGACACTGAAGAATCTCAAAAGCGTATGATAATGGTTAAAACAACCAATAACGCTGGTGAGCAAGTAACTGTATTAAATGGTTATTTCCCACAAGGAGATAATATAAAGCATGAAACAAAATTTCCTTATAAACGCCAGTTTTATAAAGACTTAATGACTTACCTTAATGAGCACCACCAACCCGACGAAAATATTATTGTGATGGGTGATATCAATATATCACCTATTGATTTAGATATTGGCATTGGTGAAGTCAATCAAAAACGCTGGTTGAAAACAGGTAAATGTAGCTTTCAATTAGAAGAGCGTGAATGGCTAGCTAGGTTATTAGATTGGGGGTTCTCCGATACATTTAGACACTTACACCCTGATGTAGAAAGTAAATATTCTTGGTTTGATTACCGCTCTCGAGGTTTTGATGACAACCGCGGTTTACGTATTGATGTGGTACTTGCGACAAAAGCATTAGCTGAAACATGTATTGAATCTGATATTGACTATGAATTACGTGGTATTGAAAAACCTTCAGATCATGCGCCTATTTGGTCAGTATTTTCTAACTAGGCTTGACCTTTAGCATGCATAAACTTCTGAGTCACAAGCGAATTTTTTATATTTTTATATTGTACATTTAACTAGGGGCTGTTTACCTTTCGAGGTTGTTTTTTCAGCAGTTGATGATGGTTTTATACAAGGCAGAGCTTATGACCCGTAGTTATTCTGCATAAATAAGCGATAACGCAGTAGAAAGTTATCATCAATCTGTCTTCGATTCATTTAAACGCATTTTTAACTTTGTTACTTGCTCTTTAAATGGAATAACTATATTACATCACAAATACCGCGCTAAAAAAGCGTTTAATTTGAACAAAAATTAACCCTGAAAGATCAACAGTCCCTGAGTGACTCTCTTTCTATTTTTCATATGCAATGAGACAACATGACTGAAAAGCAAAACACAACCATTTATCAGTGCCCTATTTGCCACGTAAATCTGAACGCTCACGACAAAAGCTATATCTGTGATAACAATCACCACTTTGATAAAGCAAAAGAAGGTTATGTGAATTTATTACCTGTTCAGTTCAAACAATCTAAAAACCCAGGCGACAATAAAAGCATGGTAAATGCTCGTAGAGATTTTTTAGAAAAAGGCTATTACCAACCTTTAGTTAATTGTATTAAAGCACTATATCTGAAGTTTACCAATGGTGAAGGTAACTTTGTTGATGCCGGTTGTGGTGAAGGTTTTTATACACACCAACACAACACCGAAAGTAATCAAGTATACGGAGTTGATATAGCGAAAGAAGCCGTTAAAAAAGCAGCAAAAAAATATAAAGAATGTCAATTTAATGTGGCAACACTATCACACTTACCGTTTAAAGATGCGAGTGTTCGGTGGATCATGTCTATTTATGCGCCTATTTTAGAGCAAGAGTTTACCCGCCTATTAGAAAGTAATGGTTACTTACTTACGGTAACACCAGCGCCTAACCATTTATATGAATTAAAGTCATTGATTTATCAAGATGTGCAAAAGCACAACATTGACAAAGAGCCCATTGAACATTTAACGCTTGTTCATCAAGAGCAACTCAATTACACCATGAAGCTAAACTCAGGTAATGACACCTTAAATTTATTAATGATGACGCCTTTTGCTTTTAAAGCAACTGAAGCAATAAAAGAGCAAATTGCCGAAACAGAAAACTTTCAATGCCAAGCCGAATTTCTTATTAAACTATATAAAAACCTGAATAATAAGAAGCCTTCATACCTAAAGGAATAGAACTAGTAGAAAAGGTTAATAAAAATTAACCTTTGTAAGAAAGGTTTAAGAGTGTCACCAAGTCAAAATATTTAGGCTTATGAACCGACAACTTAACATCACCGCCTTGTTCATTTATTCTAGCAACACCTTCTTTATACCAAGTAGCTAAGCCGGGCGGTAAAAATTTATCAGCTTGCACGCCCAGTAAAATATAAGCCTGCACAGGCATACTTGCGATGAAGATACTACTGGCAATAGATTGGCTGACATAATCAGTCGCATTAGCAACAAAAGGCAATGCTAAAACCAACACAGCAAAGTGCAAACTATAACGACAAACAAATCGGCTTATCGAAATAGCATGATACTCTGAAAAAAACTGCATCAACTCTGCTCTTTCGGGCCATAAAGTTAAATACTTTCTACCAAGTAATATAATTTGTAATAAAGACATATTCATCCTTCTATTATAACAGAGAATATCAAAGCTGTTTAACTTTGATATTCTTTTAAATAAACTTAAGCAATTAATATGGACATTTAACACACAGTAACAATAACCTCTTTAATTACAATGACATAAGAAGTAATAAAGAGGTTAAACACAACGTTATACACAGGCAGTGTGGATATTAAGCGACTTATCTGCATTAATATCAC
>JALZUE010000085.1 GCA_023301705.1 Alteromonadaceae bacterium
GGGGAGGGCTCCTAATTTGACATATAGTTGAATGACGGCCCTATGTTAAAACATAGGGCCAGTAGGCCGAAACTGGCTAATGTCTCTGGCCTTTTACATTTCAACATCATTGCTGAAATACAAGTAATTATAGCTCGTACTATCAAGGTATTGCATGAATATTAATTTCGTGAATCAGTGGGGCTAGGCAAGTTCACAATAAATTCAATTCTATTGCAGCCATCACCTCTCATTGTGTCGTGACTAGATATCAATGCTTTTTTAATCTTGATGAAGTCGGGAACGGCTGACCCGGAAACGCTCTTGCGTCGGTTTACGCGCGCGGGCGTTTTACACCCGACTTATAAAGCTCTCGCCGAACTTGGGCGGGCTGTAAAAACGATTTTTGTTTGTCAATATCTTGGCCAAGAAGCGTTGCGCCGTGAGATTTCATGAAGGGCTGAATGCCGTCGAGAACTGGAATAGCGCCACGAAATTTGTTCATTTTGGTAGAGGAGGGGATATCAGCACGAACAAAAAAGAAGATCAGGAGCTATCGATACAATGCTTGCATTTACTGCAAAATTGTAAAACATCGACGCCGCGTTCGATCAAGGAGTGCAATAGTAAGTAATATAAGCTTATATAATTTCTTATTTATCATTATAATATTTTTTCATTTGTAAGAGTTTAACAGCTGATAACCCTTCATTCTTGTGGGTCTCCGTAATAACTCTTTCGCCAAAAAGTAAAGTCATTGACTTCACCGTGTTTTAAAGGATGGCACCTTCCTAGGGTTCTTGTTGGTTTGTGGCTTTCTTCACAAAGCGGCGACATCAAATTATCCTGAACAGGAAACACCCTAAAAGACATAATATCTTGATCACTTTGATCATAAGAATATACGAGACGACTAATGTTACGGTATTTACCCAAAGTCTTTTCCTCAAAATTACGCGGACCTTCGAACATCTCATCTATCCATTCCAAGAGAGAACCTTGCGGAGGAACACCTTTGCCGGAACGCTCTCGGGCTTCAGAAAGAGGGTGCAACATTAAACTATGAAATTGCGGTTTAGATTCATTTTCACGAATAACAGGGAGTGCTATACGATTAAAGTCCCGCATAGTACCAGCGGCCGCCATATAAATAATTTTATCATAATTCAGATTAGGGTACGACCACAGAATTTCGTTAGCAACTATCGCGCCCATACTGTGCCCCGCTAGGGTTATAGTAGCTGATTTTGAATTATTCTCCTGCTCAAGTACGCAACGAACAAGATCCATTCCTAGAGTAAAACCACCTTTAGCGCCTCTTCGACTATTTGATGATTGTTGTGCAAAATCATTACAATTATCATTATTATCAATTACGTCCTGTTCTAAAACAATCGCTTGTTTTGCCTTAGCTCGTGCCTCCGAAGATTTTGCTGTACGCACAGAAAGACTGAGGTTTTCAGGAGAGCTCAAGGCCAAGCGGGTCCTACGCACCATATTATCCCAACTATTTCGTCCAACTTCAGAGAAACCGGTTGTCACAGCTCTAACTGGGGTCAATAAATGATATCCCCATTCACTAGGGGCCGCAAAAGATGTTCCTTTATTAATATCTAGATTCTCTTTGCGTAAATAATCAAGTTCAGGGAAAATTAGCGTACGATTAAGCTGTCTGGTCAGGTCTTGTTGAATAACGCTCACAGAAGCTTCCTCCTTTGATATTCTATCAGGAAAATCAATGGGGTTTAAACGATAAGGACTACTGACATCATTCTGGTTTCGTTCCCAATAATTGTCGAGTTGGACAAGGTAATTTTCTGGTGCTCTAAATACGCCAGCTCCCAAATCACCAATAATACGAGTTGTTGCCAAGACGCTGCGTTTTACAATACCGTCGTCATTGCTACCATCATCGTCATTTTGCAATTTGTTGTCGGCAAGAATGCTATTTCGCTCTCCGTCTGTAGTGAATGCTAAATAATCCAGATAAGCACTGTTAAGAGATGAATCCCAAACCAAAAATATCGGATAATAGCCGTCACGCATAGCCCAAGCAGCCATAATTTCTGCTTCGGAAACCGCGTTACGGTGAGGAACTAATCCCCCGTGAATAAAAACCATTACATTTTTTTTAGTCGGCTTGGAGTAACGAAGATACGCTTCAAGTCCAACTTTCACTTTAGAAAGACTTTCCGACGTTTCCTCTTTATCCCCATAAACGGAACGCAGTATACCATGCTTATTAATAGCAAGAACGTGAGCACTTACATCGCAGCGTGGGCCTGTTGGCGCCATGTAAACTGTCTTCTTTTGGTCATCATTGATATAATCAGAATCCAATGCCTTCGCAGCTGCTAAACAATTTCCATATAGCAAACCACCCCGTGCATGCATGCCGCTAGGACCTGTATTAGGCTCGGAAATAGTAGAACAAGCTGTCAAAAAAACAGCAGAAATTAGTCCAAATGTAAATGTATTAGTCATGCCCTTGCCCCCAAGTTTTAGGAAGACAACTAGCATAATACACCCTATAGTGCAATGAACAGTCTTACATGCCTCCACTCAAACATTTTAACAACAAAAAATAATCTTGCCCCTAGCAGTGTAGGCTTTGTCACGTTAATCACGAAGGTTTGAAGCTCTCTTAGCTCGCTCTTAAGCGCCAACTGGTGCGGTGACTAAATTGCATTCTTTAGCTGCTTGTGACCTGAACTTTCGGAGAGTATTTCTAGTGATGAGGTGGCGTCGATGATTAAAGAGATTGTAGAATCGACTGTGGGCTGAGAGCAGTTTTTGAGCCTTGTGAACGGATTTAAACTTTTTAGATTTTCTTTCTCTTCTACGGATTGGAACGTGTGAGCATTCGGCACGGTTGTTCTTTCTGCCTCCAACGTCTTGAAGATGTTTCAGCCCTAAGGTTTTGAGCGCCATCTCGCCCATAAACTAAGTATGTGGAGTAAAGATCATGAAGAAGAAATATTTACGGGTTGGGTTTACTCGTGCTCAAAAGGACGAGCTAAGGTATCTGTTGCGACGATTCAGTTGAGATCGCAGCCTCAAGTAAGCCGCTGGGTGAAGGGCTTAATTCACAATAAATTCAATCTTGCTGCAGCCATCACCCCGCATTGTGTCGTGACTAGATATCAATGATTTTTTTATGGGCCTACCCAAATAACGCAGTGTAATATCAATACGGGTATCAGCCTATGAAGATATGACATCATCATTGGCCGCTTCCGCAAACCAAAAAGCCAAAATTTATCGATTGGCTATATATTGGTGTTTACCGCAGTAATTTGCAAACTGATGACCCATATGTGATTATTGAAAATTGTTTTTTTCTCAAGCTACGCAGCTTCACCACATTTTAAAATTTCATGAAACCTACAGCCGCAACGTACCTCTTAAATAACTTAAAGGATGTAACTTTATTTTTTGAAAAAGCTTGATTTTAAAGTTTTGTTAACTCTATATTACCCTTATAAATTGAGGGCATTGCTATTAATTACAATGTGACTTGAGTGGGGAAGTCATGCAAGCAAATATTATTTATACGTGCAGTAATTCTGAAAAACTAAAACAACCCGTTTATCAAAATAGTTTTAGAATTGTGATTGTAACAATTTTGTCTGTTTTTTGGTCACTACTGAATACGAGCATTGCTAATGCACAACAGACCCCTATCCCACCATCTCTCAATCCTAATGAAACTTGGTGTACAACTTTTACATCAACTGAACAGATATCTGGATCGAGGTTATGCGGATTCTCTGACCCTCATGCTTTGTGTGAATTTGCAATGCAGAATGTTTATCCTAAAGATACTGATATACTCAGAGATGTCGTTGTTTCCGAATCTGGCCAATCTGTTCTCTGTAAAACTGACCCTGCGACTATCAGGAGTAGAGGACGTTTATGGTTTGGTAACCTGAGTGGCAATCGTGGATGTGAAGGGGGGCGGAGAGAAAATGGCGGGCAATGTTCACCTTTAGGTGGGGCTATTACCAATAGCTGCCCTAATGGGGGACCGCAAATACTGCGTGGCAATCCAATAGATTTATTATCAGGCATTAAAATTCAAACCGTTCAAGATTATTCTACGGCGGATGGAAGGTTTACATTTAACCGCAGCTATGCATCTCGCTCTTATGGGCGTTTAAATGACAGCCGGTCAGGAATTTTGGGACGTGGGTGGTCAATAGGTAATTTACCTCGATTGTCGACCAGATCCAGAGGCCAGGCGAATCTATTTTTACCTAGCCACCAAGCCCTCAGTGTAATTTGTAGTTCTTTAGGGTGTAATACGAGAGTAGCTAGCGGCGCACTTGTTGCGGGCGCTCCAAGGGCTCAACTTGATGATAGTGATAGCCGCTTCATTCCTGATATCACGCAAGCTCAGAATACGATTCCATTCATTGATAGTGGTAATGTTAAATACATATTTAAATCGGAAGAGCATGACGGTAAAATATATTATGCTGTTCGCCGCATAGAATACCCTGGAGGATACTCTATCGATTACGAAACGCGTTTAATTGCAGAAACTATTGCAAATCTAGATGTCACTGAAGCTATTTCACCTGTTCGGTTTATTGTTGAAAAAATGACCGATAGTTTTGGCCGCTCCATGATTTTTGAGTATGATCAAGAAACTTGGATTAATAGCGATTTTGAATCCCGCAAGGTTCCATTTGAAGGAGAGGCGGTGGCGTTTCCAGAAACAGTCGGTTTATTAAAGCGCGTTGTATTACCGGATCTCAGTATACTACATTTCAAATATGATTCAGTTACAGATTTTGGACAAGAATGGAACTTATCCGAGCGCCTAAACTCGGTTTACCGTACGCCTCCGACTTATATTGATGGTGAGGCGACCCCGATTGAATTGAGGCTGTCTTCTGAAACCTACCATTATGAAAATAACTTACTACCATTTGCTATGACGGGCATAACTGACAGCGCAGGTATCCGATATGCAAGCTGGGAGTATTCAGATGACGGGCTAGCTATTAGTAGTGAGCATGCTGGCGGGATTGATCGGTATGATTTTGAATATGACATACCCGAGGGACAGCTTTTCTTTGGACCAACTGTCACTGAAACCAACCCGCTTGGAAGAAATACAATTTATAGATCTGAGTCGCTAGGCCGATATTTTAATCAAATCGATGGCCAAGCTAGTGCTAATTGTGTTCCCGACGCGGTAGGTATTAGAAATATTACCGCCCGTATCGAGACGGTTGATAAAGAAGGCCGCGAGACAATTATTACAAAAAATGATCGAGGGTGGACGACATCAAAAACAGTTGAAGTTGATGGTACTGCAGAGCTCATATCAAGCACAACATGGCACCCGGTTTACCGTTTACCGCTTCAGAGCACTATGCCAAGTCTGACCACAAATTACACCTATGATGACGAAGGCCGGATGCTCTTGATGACGCAAACGGATACGTCTACAAATCCAGATGCGCCGCGCACTTGGACCTTCACCCATGTTGGACCACATGTATCCAGTGTGGACGGGCCTTTGCCGGGCGCAGCAGATACGCAAACCTTTGAGTATAATGCTGAAAAACTTACAGCCGTTACTAATGAACTTGGACACAAAACATTAATCACGGCACATAACCCCAATGGCGCGCCTACGCGTCTCGAAGATCCCAATGGAAATGTTACCGTGCTTGCATATGACAGTAAGCATAGACTAACAGGCATCGTCGAAAGCCAAGGCGACCTGAATGCTCAGACGCAGCTTACTTATGATCCAAATGACCTCTTACTTTCCGTCACGCAGCCAAATGGCTCTGCGCTCTATTTCGAGTATGATGACGCGCGGCGCTTAATGGGGATTCGTAACTCTGTCGATGAACGTATCGATTATACACGCAATAATATGGGCGGTATCACCGCGACCGAAATATCAGGCTTAGGCACTGGCATTACTTTTGAAATCTCTCAAGTCACGGACGAGCTTAATCGCGTGATTAAAACGGCAACGGTAGGCGGCGCAGCAGGCTTAACGTCTGAGACAAGCCTTGGGTATGACCGTGAACATAATCTGACATCCATTAACGACCCGCGCCAAAATAACTGGCAGCAAAGCTATGATGGACTTAACCGTTTGGTCAAAGAAATTGATCCGCTTGGTGCTGAGACAGATTATGGCCTTTCAAACCAATATGACGCCCGCAATCCGCTAAGCTCCGTCAAGGACGCCCGCAATGTCATCACCAATTATGTCCGTAACGGATACGGCGAAGTCATTCGCGGAGTCAGTCTCGAAGCAGGTATCACCGAATATACCCGCGACACGCGCGGCCTCGTTACCCAAATGACAGACGCGCGCGGCGTGGTTACCGATTACACCTATGACGATGTAGGGCGGCTCCTGACTGAGACTTACCCGTCTGAGCCGGCCTCTGATATCATATACGCCTATGACGAAGGTCCTAATGGTATCGGCGAATTAACCACAGTCACCGAAAGCTTTGGCGCAACGGGCTATACTTATAATAGTCTCGGCCAGATGACAGGGATGACACGCACCATAAATGGTCAAGCCTACGCAACGGCATACACCTATGACCTTGCAGGCGAAGTCCTCACGGAAACTTATCCCTCTGGCCGCACCATTCGTATGACACGCGACGCCGCCGCGCGCATTACAGCCATAGAAGCCCAAGGCCCCGGCGAGACTGAATTCACGCCGCTACTCTCTAATGTGACCTATCAACCCTTCGGGCCCATATCAGGCGCAAGCTTTGGCGACGGGCATCAGCTTAACCTTAAATATGATACGGCTTACCGTGCTAAATCACTCACCCGCACCACAGCGGCCTCATCGCTTATGGATATAGATTTTGAGCACGACGCCTCAGGCAATATCCTCGCGATGAATGATAATGTACGGCCAGAACGCAGCCAGAGCTTTACCTATGACCCAGTCTCGCGCCTGACGTCTGCACAGAATACGGTAACGGGCGGCTACGGCTCTATCGGCTATGACTATAACCTCGTCGGAGACCGCACCGCGCGGAACTACACGCCCATAGACGGTAGCCTGCAAGCGCAGATTTATAATTATGCCGCAAGCACAGCCCGCCTTACGGACGTGACCTACGCAGGCTCAACGCTGCGCCTCTTTGGCTATGATGATAGCGGCCAAGTCATATCCGATACCCGCAGTGACGATGTCGTGACCTCCATCTTTGACTATGGCCTCAATGCCCGCGGACGTCTGTCTACGGTCTCTGAGGACGGCACGCTTGCCGCGACCTACACTTACGACATGAGCGAGCAGCGCATCGTCAAAGCCGTCTCGGGGCAAGCCGCCATTCATTACCATTATGACGGCGAGGGCCGCCTCATCTCGGAAACAGACGCGGCGACAGGGACAACCCTGCGCGAGTATATCTGGCTTGGCCTTACGCCTATCGCCAGCTACGGTAGTTCCTATGACCCTGATGACCCCGCAAATGACAATTGCGATCCTGCCCTCATAGAGGCGCTAACACAGCGCTTGATTGATGTTCAGGGACGGCAAGACTTTGTCAATGACCGCCTTGAGAGTGTGCAGGGCAGTTTAGACGCCCGCACCACGCGGCATGCTTTCGTTGAGACGCGCCTCACTGGAATTGAGTCCATTCTTGAGGGCGTACCAGAGACCAATGTTATCCGCATAGACGCGCTGACCGCACGTATAGCGAACCTTGAACCTCGGCTTGCGAATTTGGCCGCTATCATAGAGCGGCTCACGGCCCGCGTAGCAGACCTAGAAGCGCGGGACATCCGCCTCATCGAGGCCGTGGCCAATATCAGCGGCCGTATAGAGCGCCTGAATACGCGCTGTGATACAGAGGGCGGTCTGCCTGCAGATACAGATGCTGATACAGGCACGACAGTTACAGGAAGCAACACCATCACGCTGTCCTTTCTACACTCGGACCATCTGGGACGGCCAAAGTTCGCGACCCGCGCAGATGGCCGCGTCTCATGGGACGGCGGCATCACAACGCCGTTTGGCATCCAAATCACAGCGCTCGCCGCGCAAACACAGGCCTTCATGTTCCCTGGTCAATACGCGGACGCAGAAACAACAGGCGCAGGCGTGAGCCTATCCCATAACTGGCACAGGACGTATGACCCGATGCTAGGGCGATATCTGCAGGCCGACCCGATTGAGCTGGCTGGTGGATTGAATCGCTATGCTTATGTTGGGGGTAATCCGTTAAAATATGTTGATCCTATGGGGTTGAAATGCATGGGCTTAGGCAATGGGTGTATGTTTGGTCCCAGAGACCCTGTCACTGGACAGTTTACATTTATAGAACAGCCGCCTCTTTTACCTGAAACTGTAGAGGGTATGAACTCAGTAGTGCCTGCTCTGATGTTAAACGTTGGGAATACCGGAACTCCGGGGGCCCTCACGAGTAATTTTTGCAAACCATTCAAACGCTTTTTGGGACAACAAGGCCCTGTATTTGGACAAACTGGTTTAGGAAAATCTACACGAACAGGTTTTCTAAACAGCGGCCCTCATCGTTTAGGATTCACAGCACATGGTAACCGAGCGGTGTTTCGTTACGGGCGTCCCGGAAATCATAATGGTACACCACTATTTTCAACGCCGAGACTTCCCACGCCAAATTCAAGCCCGAGACCTCCCAAGCCAAATTCAAGCCCTTAAAAGAACACAACATGATAAGAAGAATTTTTCATAGATTGGTTGATAGTATTACTCGAATACTTCCTACGTTGTCCCATGTGAAAATTCCGGGGAAAAACTTTAACAATCTATCAAATAGAGAACTTGCATCTATGATTCGTGCTTTATACTCGGAGGGCGGAAATGATGATTTTGACCAGTGGGCTTTAATCGAATTCCATTCAATCAGGAAGTTTGGCGATAAAAGAATTCAAAAATTTTGGAATGATATAAATGTGATTTTTACAAGAATTGAAAATCAAGATGATGGTTGGAAAATTCCTGATGGGAAAAGAAAACTGCTGGCTTTAGGTAAGGAGTTAATGGAAAGGGCCGATTTGGTAGAAAAATCGGAAAAAGGAAAAAAATAGGTGTGGAGCAAGATCAGGCAGCCCGTGTTGTTGGCTTTTATGGATATTAAGTTCAACTTTCGTATTGGCCCAGTGACCTCATAGCTGTTTGGTTCATAGACAGGATTTCAGTTTCCAGAACAAAGGCCGTAACCTCCCAGTAAAATATGCAGGAGGTGGAATATGTATTCAGGAGTCATAGGTCCGGATGAACTTGGCCGAGAATGGACGTTAGATTTTGATGATGTGGAATTCATCTGGTCAAAACCAATGGATAGTTGGATTGATTATGGTGTTCAAATCTCATTTTTCAAAAAATGTGGGCGGTTTCCAGAGAAGGCGGGTGAAGTCAGCTCAACCATTATCGGCTATATCAGAAGCCAACTTTACCGTTCTGGCAAGGTTATGCCTTGGCTTCCTTCTGATGGACGAACTGAACGCCGCCGCAGATTAGAAATTAAAGCTCTCTTGAACATTAAGCCGCTGAAATCTTCAGACGTGGCTGCTTTGCGGCATTGGCTGAAAGTTGAGCATGGTGCCAGTGGAGCTGATGCTAAGCGTGTTATAGCTGATACTTTGATTTGGTGCGTTGAGCGTAGACTAGAGGCTCCCCCAGAAAGTGTGTGCATGCGGCACATAAACTCAATCAGGCGCGCATACGATACAGAGTTTCTTACGAACCTTGCTGCCAATTTATCAGGCGCAACAAAGATTGCGCTCAAAGCTTCGCTTGAAGGTGATGGCTCTGTCCCAAACTTTGCTGACATGAAAGCTGACCCTGGTCGCGTGGCCCGAAAGACAATATTATCGATCACAGCGCGACTTACGTTTATCCAGCAGCTCAACCTACCTTCGGAAATTCTGGCCAATTGAGCGGCAATATGTAGATAGCCACGGGCAGAGTGAAATTGCTTTTGCGTTTTGTCATCTGCTTGGGTTCGAACTTGCCCCGCGCCTCAAAGCTATAGCGCGTCAGAAGCTTTATTTGCCGTCACATCAAATCAAAAAGTCGCTCGGAGACATTGCTCCTATTCTCTCACACGTCATTGATTGGGAATTAATCGAGCGGCATTATGATGAGATGGTCAAATATACGACAGCTATGAACGAAAGAACAGCTGATCCAGAATCCATATTGAGGCGCTTTACCCGCTCTGATGTAATGCACCCGACTTATAAGGCCTAATGGCAACAACTCTGCCTAAAAACGACACTTTTCAGAACATTACATGAATGTCGCTTGATTCGACTCTATTCTACTCGTCGCTATTGTACCCACCTACAGGGGGAGAAGCATAATGGTCGAACTAGAGGAGAATCTTTCAAGCGAGATAGCTACAAATTGGAAACTTTCATTTGATGAGTTCAATTATCTAGATCAACGACAAATAAGAGTTCGTTTTGATTATGCGATTGCACTTCTATTTTACAAAAATAATGGGCGGTTCCCAACTTCTAAGGATGATATCCCCGCGGCGGCGAAAGCTTATATAGCAGATCAACTACGGCTTCAGCCAATCGATATGGTATTTCAGGCTGATAGGAGCGCCCAACGGCGTAACCTCCATTTACGCAGTCATCTCAACTTTGAGGCTTTTACGGAGGCTAATCGTGCAGCGTTACAAGACTGGCTCAATGAAAGACCTGCGCTTCACGAGGTTTCTGACGATGACGTCATTCATGATATCCTGATGTGGTGCGTAGGTCATAAATGCACTGCTCCTTCTACAAAATACATAGCAAGATTACTTACAGCGTCGCGTTCAAAATACTCGGATGCCGAATATGCTAGGATCGTATCATTATTAGAGCAGGGTACGAAAAACCTCCTCGATAAATCCCTAGATGACGATGCTCATGCCATCAGTTTTTTACGCATTCGCTCTGGACCGGGACGATCATCAAAGGCGGTATTCTTGGAAATAGCGGAGTGCGTCACTTTTATTCAGAGGCTTAATCTTCCTGTAGAGACTATTTCAAAACTACACCCCGATTGGCGAACAGAGGTCAACCAACAAATTTCCCATTTTGACCCTTGGGAAATTAGACGGTTCAGCGAGACTAAACGACTAGGTATGTATTGCGTATATTTGGCGAGCCGTTTGCCTGAACTGATTGATAGCCTCATCGCCTCTTTGATAGATACAGTTCGCGGCCTTAGAAATCGATCAGAACGAAGATTTAGGCAAACGCTTGGCCACAATGCACGTGAGGTTTTGGATAAAGAAGCTCTTTTGAAATCAATTTTATCCGTAGCCTTAGACAATCCAGGGCGACCTATCGGAGAGGTAGTTTTTCCCCTCATTTCTGTGGACGTGGTTAAACGCTTTACCAGTGCTAGTAAGCCTCAATCTGATTGGGGGTTGCAAACGATTGGTCCTGTGATTGCAAGCTGGCGTGGCTCTTACCGCAAAATACTCAAAGTCGCATTGCAGACAGTGGTATTTAGAGCTGGAAACCCAACTTCACGTCCATTGATTGACGCATTGGACTTTATAAATCTCAACTTTGAGAAGCGTAATTCTGTGTTGTTTAGGTCCACTGATTTACCAATCAAGGGGGTCATTCCAAACAAATACCTCAAAGTCGTTGTCGATAAACAGGGTGTTATAAACCGACATGCATATGAACTTTGTGTTGCGATTTCTCTCTGTGACAGACTGGTGTGGCGCGAGTTTTGGGTTGAGGGGAGTGAAGCATATCCTGACCCTGATACGGATGTACCTGAAGACTTCGAGATTAATCGAGAGGCTTATTATGCTGACCTCAATCTCAGTACTGACAGCAAAGCCTTTGTTAGGTCGCTTAAAGCTGAACTTAAAGAGGCTCTGGAAACGTTCAATGATGAGCTACCTCGGAATTCTCAAGTTTTTCTACCCTGGTCAAAAAGAGCAAAGTTCAAAATTACGCCCCTCAAAGCCCAGCAAGAACCAGGACAACTGATACGTTTGAAAAGAGCCGTCGATAATGACTGGCCAGAGACGAGTTTAATAGACATGGCAAAAGAAGCTGCTCTCGATGCTAAGTTTCTAGAAATATTCAAAACGGTTGGTCAGCAGCAACGACTAGACCCGATGATACTAAAGCGCCGACTACTGTTGTGCATTTATGGCCTAGGCACCAATACTGGCCTCAAGCGGTTATCTGCCGCCACAACAGATGTAAGTTACGATCAACTTCTGCATGTCAAACGTCGATTTATGAATATGCCAACTCTAAAGGAGGCGAATAGACTTCTTGCGAATGAAATTTTAGCTGTTCGTGACCCTAATCTCTGGGGAGAGACTGGTACAGGATGTGCTTCAGATTCACAAATCTACAGCGTTTGGGACCAAAACCCGATGTCAGAGACCCATGTGCGGTATCGAGGTAGAGGATTGATGGCTTATTGGCATGTCGCAAAGAAATCGCTCGCCATATATTCTCGGATTAAGCGCGTCTCCACACCCGAAAGCGCAGCTATGATTGAGGGCGTTCTCAATCACTGCACAGATATGGAGGTGAGGCGTCAATATGTAGATAGTCACGGGCAGACAGAGATTGCCTTTGCGTTCTCTAGGCTTCTCAGCTTTGAACTGGCGCCGCGAATTAAACGCGTTGCATACTCAAAGTTATACCTATCCTCAAAAGAAGATCGAGCACGTCTGGATAATCTAACGCCGGTACTAACTCGGCCATTAACTTTGAGCTGATTGCGAGCCAATATGATGAATTTGTAAAATATGCCTCTGCGATGAAGTCTAAGACTGCCGACCCGGAAACACTCTTACGTCGGTTTACCCGCGCAGGTGTTTTGCATCCTACTTATAAAGCGCTCGCCGAACTTGGCCGTGCGGTGAAAACGATATTTGTTTGCCAATACCTTGGACAGGAAGAGCTACGTCGCGAGATTCATGAAGGGTTGAACGTTGTAGAAAATTGGAACAGAGCCACAAAGTTTGTTCACTTCGGTCGAGGAGGGGAAATCAGCACAAACAAAAAAGAAGATCAAGAATTGGCAATTCAGTGCTTACAACTTCTCCAAAATTGCATGGTGTATGTAAATACTCGGATGTTTCAGAGCATACTCGCAAAGCCTGAGTGGCAATCTAAACTTGCTCCAGAAGACTACTGTGGAATAACACCGCTCATATACAATCATGTAAACCCATATGGTCGTTATGAGCTCGACTTGAATACAAGGTTGAGTTTCTGAGATGCGCATTACCAATCCTGCCAAAGGTTGAACTTTATTATGTCACAACGAATGCAATTCAGAATTAGCTGGCTGTTTTTCGCCCATGAGGGGTAATGCCCTCATAGCTGTGCAAAAACGTCATAGAAAAGAACAGTTATGAAACATTCTAGTCGTACAAGGTCTTTTGACGACTTGTTTCCTAACTCAGAAATTCTTGTAAGCTTTCCAGTTCATTCTGGATGTTAGTTATATATGGCTTGTGGAAGATAGAAATTTTCTCATTTATTGATTGGTCCCCATATCCTAACTGAGTTGTAAGGAACTCAATCGACCTTATATATTCACGGCACAGCTCGGGATGAACAAACTCATTGTGTGAAATTCTGTTACGTACTTTGTGGCAAATTTCCAATTTTTCTGAGACGGACCCTCTTGATACTTCGGTGCTAGGGAACACTTTACGGAGACCACGACGCCATAAATCATGCTCATATGGTTTCGTAAAGAGTTTACGCCAAAAGCTAAAATACAGGTAGGGTATTATATCGTTTCGGGTGACTGGGACGGATCTTATTGCCTTTTCCTTTCTTTTATTTTCAGCTAAATTGTTAAAGCGGGACTTTAATGCTTTACGTTGAAGGTATTGCATTTTGGAATAAATATTACTTTGAGCGCCGACCTTTGCTCCCCCGACAACTCCACGGAATACATTCAATTTTGGGTCATCGAACGACATCCAATCTGCCCCAAAATTCTGGTCCATACATTCAATTATGATATTCCTAAAATGAACTTCGAATAGCGATACAGACGCATATATCGAACCATTAAGTAGACCAAGACGGGCATGTAATTCGAGCAGCTTCTCGTCGTTGATATCATATATTCTTCTAAGGTGTTCTAAACGTTCTAGAGAAAATACGCGCTCGGCTTCGATGTTAGAAAATGAATTATCAATTGACATCCTCTTTCATATCATGTCAATCTGAAGGTGCAAAGGCGTATATGATCGGCAGTGGTGCTTGCACTTACGGATCTTCGCCTACAAAGGTGAGTATAATCGGCAGTAGTGCTTGCACTTACGGATTCTCACCTGAAGGGCGGTGACTGTTTTTACAGTAGCCGCCCTGCTTGTTTCAGACGACGCGAATATGCGGTACTGCCCTCATAGCTCTTCAAAAACATCATGAAAAACAATAGTGAAACACATGTGACGTGACCCTCACGTGGTTATCCATTCCTCTGTCTTTGCATTGAATGTTATTGGAACAATATTATCAGCTTGAGCCTTGGCTTTCATTAGTTCTGCTTCCTGAGGGCTCATTGTTGTTCCAACTAAATTGCCATTCTTAATTATACCCAAGCAGAATGTGTTTCCTGGGTTTACTGGATCTACTTCCGGCGCAAGCAGGGAAGTCGTTAAGGCAGGAATTTTATTTACAGCTGGAATGTGAACTGCGAAACCTACACCTGGATCCGTATCAGTTGGTTCGAATGACCGGCTAATTATGCCGCAAACTTCTCCCTGAAGATTGATAACCGGCCCGCCGCTCATTCCCGAGCGCCAATCGCCCTCAATTCTGAATGTTGGCCAAGGGTGCGTGGAATCTGTTCCTGTCGGCAGTATCTCTTTGACCACTCCGGCGGCACCATACATTCTTTCCTCAAATAGCATGGGTTGATCCGCGCCTCTATATGTTGAACCTAATATCGGATAACCGATACCTAGGACTTCATCACCAACTTTCACTGGAGTTTTAGCTAGTGGGAGGGGGGAACGTAATGGCGCTTTTTTCAGATTTGATGTCACGACCCTAAGCACAGCGACATCTAAGATAATTGAGGGTGGTTTGGGTCCCGGTATTCCGAGCGGATTAGGCTGCTCTGTTGGCAGGTAAACTCTCCGTTCAGCAATCTCGCCAAAGTAGTCAGTTGTAACAAATCCAACGGCACCATACATCAAGCCTGGAGAAAACCCGACACATCCGACCTCATTAGGTGGAAATGAGTTACCGTCTTTGTGCAGAACTACATGGTGCGCGGTCATCCAGCCCCAAGGGCTAATTTGAAAACATGTTCCCAACCCCGTTATTTTGTCTTCGACTGTCGATATCGAGACCACGGGCTGGATTGCCTCCCGAAGCCCGAAGGGGTCCTGTATGAGGAAGTAATCCTTGCTGCCTTTAGTCATAAAGTGTTTGGGGATTTCCATTTTTAACCCTTCTCATTAGTTTAAGAAACTCCGGCTGTTTCAGGTTTGCAGGCTATAATGGAATCGCTCAACGTGACTCTACAGCAATATTATCCCAAACTATAAATAAAACAAAATGGGAGAATGGATATGACTGACAAAGGAAGGCTAACGGAGTTAGCGGAAAATTGGTCACTTACGTTTTCTGAAAGTGAATTCATCCAAAAACAACCGCCCGCGACATGGCTGGATTTTGCTATCCAAATGCTCTCATTTCGTCAAACAGGGCTTTTCCCTGCGAGATCAAGTGACATAGCTGCCCCTGCTATCGAATATGTAAACTCACCACTCCAATTGGACGGGCAGGGGTTGAGGTGGGAGCTACCAAAACTTAGGACATTACAACGCCGGCGAAAAGATATCAGGTCGTTTTATCAAATTGTTCCTATGACTCTCGAAATAGAGGCCAATATGCGCCAGTGGCTGACAGACCAACACATAGCAACGGGCGAGGGCGCTAAAGGTCTCTTGGTCATGATGCCGATGTGGTGTTTTGCAAAAAAATCCGAGATGCTGGCGGGATATCGCGCGGAACGGATGGTTAAATCCGTGATCGCGGCCGCAGATGACGTTAAGTTGGAAAAGGTCTTTGTTATGCTGGCAAACAGCACATGCATTGACCTTAAACGATCTTTACGCGGGGAGGGCATAGAGCCGAATTTCGCTCAAATGAAAGCTGACCCGGGAGCTATTTCGGTCGAGAGTTTTATGAATACTGTTCGCCAAGTAGAGTTTATTGAAAGTTTGGATCTTCCTTATGAGGCTGCAAGGGTTCTAGGGAATGATTTTTTGGCTCGCATTCATCGCCGCGCTCTCAATGAGGATGCTTGGGAAATGTCACGCCGCGCTGACAACCGCGCCTTGGCAATTTATACGCTATACCTTATCAAACGCCAAGCAGAGTTGACGGACGCGTTGATCGAGCTGCTCATCGGCACAGTTCATAAAATTCGTAAGCGGGCGGAGCGAACTATAAAACGGGAGTTCGCCAATAATGTGCAGCACCATTTCAATCATCAAAAGCTATTGGCTGATATAGCCTCAGCTGCATTAGCTAATCCTGATGCTACGGTCCGAGATGTAATCTATCCAATAATCGGAGAAGAGAAGCTAAAGGTTCTGGCAAATGGACCAGGTGAAGAACGGATTTGGGCCGTAGAGGTTTTTAAGCTCATGAGAGGGTCTTTACGCTCAAACAACGACCTGCATCGCCCGCTTCTGGATGCTATTAGCTGGATTAAGCTAAATGCTGACGCGACTATGCGCATCATACCGCCAACTGCGGGCCTACCAATTGATGGAGTTGTCGCTCCGAAATGGAAGCCCGCTGTTGTAGAACCGGATGGAAACGTCAATCGAATAAGCTATGAATTATGCGTATTGATGACGCTTAGAGAGCGTTTGCGATGTAAAGAAATATATGTGGACGGCGCAGAGGAATTCCAAAATCCTGATAAAGATTTGCCGCAAGATTTCGCGGAAAAGCGCGCAGAGTATTATGAGGCGTTAGGCCTTAATGAGAGTGCTCAAGAGTTCGTCAAAAACTTAAAGGTAACGCTGTCTAATGAGCTCAAGGCGCTCAATGCCAGCCTACCATATGATCCTAAAGTACGGATCAAATGGACCACAAAACCGTCCCTATCATTATCGCCTCTGGAGCCGCTGCCAGAGCCGCCCAATTTGCAATCCATTAAAGCCGAAGTAGGCCGTCGGTGGCATATGACCAATCTGATAGATATGGTGAAAGAGACCGCGCTTGATACAGGTTTTCTGGACATATTCACTTCGTCAGGTCAACGGACGGTGCTCAACCCTGAAACGCTTCAAAAGAGATTACTGCATTGTATATACGGACTCGGCACAAATGCCGGCCTCAAACGCCTTAGCGCCGCGGTCGAAGGGACTACTTATAAAGAGCTCCTGCATGTCAGGCATAAATTTATTGATAGTACTGCACTGCGCGAGGCGAACAGAATAGTCGCCAATGCCACGCTAAAAATCAGAAATCCTGAGATATGGGGCGAGCCGGGTACAGCTTGCGGCTCAGATTCTAAGCAGTTTGGCGCGTGGGATCAAAATCCGCTAGTCGAGAATCATGTCAGATATGGCGGACGTGGCATTATGATTTATTGGCATGTTGAGGGAAAGTCTCTGTGTATCTACAGCCGTGTGAAACGGGTGTCGTCATCAGAAGTCGCCTCGATGATTGAGGGCGTATTAAACCACTGTACGGACGCTGAAGTCAGGCGGCAATACACGGATAGTCATGGTCAGACCGAAGTTGCATTCGCTTTTAGTCACTTATTGGGCTTTGATTTGGCCCCTCGCATAAAGGCTATTGCGCGGCAAAAACTCTACGTTCCTAATGCGATGCTGCGTAAGCAACTGAGCGATATTGCGCCGATTTTACATAAAAATGAAATCAACTGGACGGAAATTAGCCGTCAGTATGACGAGATGGTTAAATTTGCGACGGCGATGAAGGAACGGACGGCTGATCCGGAGACCATTTTACGCCGCTTTAAACGTACAGACGTTATGCATCCCACATACAAAGCCCTTGCCGAGCTTGGTCGAGTCATAAAGACGATTTTTCTATGCCGTTATTTGCGCGAGGAAAATCTACGCCGTGAAATCCATGAGGGCCTAAATGTAGTAGAAAATTGGAACAGCGCAACTGGCTTTGTTCATTTTGGACGTGGAGGGGAGTTCACTTCCAACCGCAGAGAAGACCACGAAATATCTGCACAAGCTCTCACCTTAGTTCAAAACTGTCTCGTCTATGTGAATACGCGGATATTCCAATCTGTCCTGTCAGACCCAAAATGGGCTGCTAAAATGACGGCGGAAGATCACAGAGGCATTACGCCGTTAATATATGCGCATGTAAATCCCTACGGTCGTTTCGAGGTGGATATGAATAAGCGAATGGACTTTCAGTCTTTGAGGGCAGCGCCATGATAGCGTTTATGGGCATCTCTGGGGCCGGTAAATCGACATTACTAAAAGACTTGTCTTTGAGTCGTTCCTATCACGTCGTTTCTGCGAGTGAGTTGATAAAGAAGCAAGTTCGGAGGCGAAACACTGCGGCTATGTCATCCGAACAGATGCGGTTGTCCGCAACTGAAGATATGCAAGCTATACTCATAGAGGCCGTGAAATTTGAGAAGGAAATTGCTCAAAATCCTATTATTTTGGACTGCCATGCCGTTATAGATAAGGGAGATAAGCTCGACCCTATTCCAATCGATGTGTTCAAGAAAATAGGTGTCTCCGGTATAATTCATCTCGTTGTTAACCCGGTAGATATATGGTCTAGGCGAAGTGGTGATGAGGCTCGGGACCGCCCTGAAGTTAGTATCGAACAGCTCACCCCCCAGCAAAATATGAGCGTTAAACACGCCCGAGCAATTTCTGTTGCTTTACAGACTAGCTATACTGAGACCGACGGGTCTGATCTCATAGAGCTCCTCAACACACAAAAAAACGAATAGTACGACTTGCCGCATTCGATATTACTTGAAGGTAATATCGAATGCGGATATGGCTTTCATATATAATGAGGGAATTTAGGCATGTCAGAGTTGAAGGGTGAAGTATTTCGTGTTCGCCAGACGCGCTCCGGAAACCTCGGCTTAGGCCGCCGCCTGAGCGAGCTAAGAAGTCTTGCAGGCCTCACACAAGCTCAAATGGCAAAGCGTTTGGGCATGACACAGGGCGCGGTATCAGGCTTAGAAGCAAGAGAAGATACCTATGTCTCAACCTTGCGTAAATATGTTGAGGCATTGGGCGCCAGCTTGCATATTGATGCACGCTTTGATGCTCAATCCACAATGGTATCGACAATCAGTGACGTTTTCGATTTGGAATTCGGTTCTGATGACCAGTTTGTTTTACCCCTATATGAAGATGACCGGCACCGTGCTCAGAGAGATTTTGTCCTCAGTATTCGTCCTGAATACTCGGAACAAATATTGGACGGCAGGAAGACGGTCGAACTGCGCCGGCGCTTTCCATTGCACGTTCCTGACGGAACATTAGCCTTCATCTATACGACAAGCCCTCGGCGCGCTTTGACGGGCGTTGCTAGAATATCGCATGTTAAAAAAATGCCAAAAGAAGAAATTTGGGAAACCTTCGCTCATACAGCGGGCATTGATAAAGCGGGATTTGATAACTATTTTACAGGGCTGGAATCCGGGTTTAGTATTGTATTTTCAAAAGCGAAAAAACTCTCCCGTAGCCTGGAACTTAATGAGCTCCGGCAACAATTTCGTTTTCAGCCGCCGCAATCCTTTCTTTATGCCAAGCCTGTTCTCAGAGAGTTCTTAAAGCATGACTGTTCCGACTTGGTTGATTGATACGAATATTCTGATTGGGTTGGAGGACGATCATGTTCTAAAGCGCGAACAGAGTAAGTTTGCCAAGCTGGCGATGCATTACGGCGTCACTGTGAACGTGCATGAGTCTGGTCAAGAAGATATCGCCCGGGACACAAATGTAAAACGGCGCGCTAAAACCCAATCAAAATACGAAAAATACCCAATGATTCCGAGTATTGGGCACTTAAAACGTGCCGAACTCGCTAAGACTTACGGTGCGATATCAAAGGATAATGATGAGGTCGATTGCCGGCATCTTCATGCACTCTCTCTTGGTGTAGTACAGGCGCTAGTCACAGAAGATTCAGGAATACATTCAAGGGCGCAAAAGTATGCACCAGAGATAGCCAACAGCGTTTTTCGTTTGGCCGAGGCCGTCAACCATTTGGAGACGTTGTACGGGGAGCAGGTGGTAGGGTTGCGCCACGTCACTGAGCTAGATGCCCATCAAATCAATCTTGAAGATCCAATATTTGACAGTCTTCGGGAAGGGTATCCCGCTTTCGACGAGTGGTGGAAATCCAAGTGTATCGCGCAGCAGCGCAAGTGTTGGGTCGTCACTGACGATAACGACATCGCCGGTGTTTTAGTGCGAAAAGACGAGACAGGAGATGACACCGATGCACAAACGAAAGTCACAAAGATATTAAAGATATGTACCTTTAAGGTTCGAGAAGAGAGTAGGGGCCATAGCTTGGGAGAGCACCTTCTCAAACAGGCTTTATGGCATGCACAGCGCAACCATTATAATTTGGCTTATGTGACAGCATACCCAAAACATCAGACACTCATCGGCGTTTTGGAGCTGTATGGATTCAAAAACACATACGCAAAGCCTGATGGAGAACTTGTATTCGAAAAACGGTTCTCATCAAATGCTGTTAACAGCAGCCCCTCCGATGACCTGTCCAAAGTCTACAGTCGCTATCCACGGTTTGCCGCAGATAATGAAGTCAAATCCTTCGGTGTTCCAATTAAAGAGCCTTATCACGATATTTTATTTCCAGAACTTAATACCAATAAACAAGAAAGCCTGTTCGCTCAGTCCCCTTTTCAGCACGGGACACTTAAGCCGGGCAATACCATTCGGAAAGTGTACATTTGCAAAGCCAAGAGCGGGCTTGGCCCGCCGGGTTCGCTACTGTTTTTCTACAAGGGTAAATCTGACTTTGCACCATCCCAAGCGATGACTGCCGTTGGAATTCTAGAAAGCGTACAGAAAGCTACCTCCACAGATGAGCTAGTTGTGATGACCGGCGGACGCTCTGTTTACTCACACACAAGTTTGGCGGCGTTCAATGCTTCAAGTGATAGTCCTGTTAAGGTTATCAATTTTCTATTGGGCGGCTACTTAGATCCGGCCGTAGATCTAAATCAGTTGAAAGTCATAGGCGTAATAAAAACTGATCCGCAGCAGTCAATCTATAGCCTATCCAGTTCTCACGGTTCTGCCATGCTTGAAAACCTGTCTTTGGGTTTTGATATTTAGCTCAAAACTGCGTTGAAACTATTCTTTCCCCAGCGGCTTAGTTGAGGCGATTTTAAGCCGCTGCTTAATTCTTAGGAGGAACTGGGATAGGTTTATTCAACAGGGAACCACTGCCGTCCTTTTTTGCCTTCTCTCTCATCTCGAGCACATTATTGATATAATCCATCATATCTTGTTCTCTAAGGGCATCGAGCCTCTGATTTAACTGATCATTCCTAGTTTTAAGCAAAACTATACTAGATTTACCTTCTTTTATCGTTTCAGAAGATGAACTAGAGTACTCGAAAAGAACCACGGTCGACGCGTATGTGTCTGGAACCGGAAACGGAATTTTCGCCATACGCGATAACACTCTTAAGGTCAGTTCATCATTTGTTTCTGAAGAAGCAACGTCCAAAGTAGCATCTGCTACTTTTCTAATAGTGCCCAATCGGTTCAGACCATTTCCTATTGCTTTTCCCGTAGACCACCCAAGAGAGTCTCTTAAAGTAGCGGCGGGAACATCGGCCATTGCTAGAACTAACACCGCAGGTGAATATAATTCACTTGATTTTTGGATTCTTTCGGCCACTTCTAAAATTTCTTTGTTAAAAGCAATCTCCTCCTTCAGCAGGGAAATTTCTTGAGATCTTGAAAGTCCTTTTTTTATATTCTCGTCAGAATCCACATTAATTTTATCATTTACATATGGGTAATTAGAGTAAGTTTTTGGGTCCAAAAATGCCTTAGTTTCCTTGGGGCTGAGACTCGCCAAAACACGCTCATCAGGCTCAAACGAATTTTTTAATGCCTCAGCGAACAATAAGCCTTGCCTTATTTGTTCATGCACAGCCTTTTCTTGTGCTAATTTTTTTTCACTGGGTGGAACATCGATATTGATTGTCTGTCCATTGGTTGTTGCTCCAGAAATTGAAACATTAGTCAGTGTTCCATCTCCACTAAAACCTACTCCAATAATAGTTGACTCATTATCAAAGCACATTTTCCACTCATCATTTACTCCATCCCCATCTTTGTCCTTTGAAGTGTCATGCATTCGACCATTGTCTAGCATGCAATCGAAGCGGTGAATTTCGTCAAATACTCTTACTATTTCATCTTTCGCAGGCTGTAGAACATTTTTATCAAATCCTCTTAGCGTAGAACGAGCTTGAGATTCGATACGCCCCCCTTCTTTAATGACACGTTTTGTTGTCCTAGATATTTCCTTATCGGTTTTCTCAATTACGGCGCCGAGACCATGCTTTCCAACGGTATTATCTCTAATTTTTGACCATATGTCTGCGTTTGCGGGAGAGGTGAAGATGGCTAATACAGCCACTGTAGTTAATACTCGACAAAAATTTGACATAACTTCACCCCGATATGTTTACTTGTTACTTCATGCTTCTTCATATCAAATTTTAGCGCTTTTCTCAAGCTGTAAATGTCCAATATAAAACCTATACGACAGGCAAACTAACCTAGCAAATTTATGTCTTCAACGCCGCGCCCATAGATCTCCGCGCGCTTGCCATCTTCATCCGTTCCGTCGCGTTGAATATAATCGAGGTGCTTACGGATAGCCTGCCTCTGTTAATACAACGAAAGAACGCCGAGAGGGGCCGCGCATATCAAAAGGTGTTGGTCACGGTTAGGCTCGCGTTGAGGCGATTTGGTTTTTTCTAACACTTCCTGCTCCCATTTTTGTAATTCTTGGGTTGAGGTTATTTTTTCCTGAGTTGTCTTTCTTAAGATAACCCTGCCTCTTTTAATCGCAATCGCGAGAGTCCTATTTTGGGCGTTTTAAGCCTCTCAGATAAACCTAAATTTCTATACGATTTACTTCTGTAATTTTAACTCTGTCGCCTGTACGGTCATAAAGCTTAGTCGTCGTGGCATCTGAATGATTAGCCATAATGCGGGCATCCTCCAGTGACCCACCCGCGTTAAGATAGGTCGTAATACCAGTAGCTCTAAAGGAATGATTTCCGATTTCACGGTGAACCCCAGCGGCAGCAGCCCGCCTTCTGACCATGCGCCACGCTGACGTTCGATCATATGGGCGGCCTGTCAATTTTCCGCCCCGGGCATTACCTGACTGGAAGAGGGGAGTGGACAAATCCGTCATTCCTACAAAAGCTATGTACTCATCTACCAACCCCTCAAGAGAAGGGTGAACGGGCATTTCATGCCGCTTAGACCCTTTTTCTTCACCAATAATCCAGCGTTGATCTCCGCGAAGCTCATAATCCTTTAAAGATAAGGAAAGGGCGGCTGAGACCCTGAAGAAAGAAAATACCATCAACCCTATTAAGGCTCGATCACGATAATCCGCTTGCGTAATGCAGGGGATACTGTCGAGAATCTGCCGGACTTGTTGGGGGATAATAACAGGTGTTCTGCCTGTGCGCGAAGAGTGACGCGGGAGTTTTACCGCTTTAGCTGGATTGACAGAAATCATTCCGTCCACAACACAGCTATCCAGAAACATCCTGACAGCGGAGAGATAGAGCCGAGTTGTCGCCACGCCGTAATCCTCGTCGTTCATTTTGCCAACGAAGTCGGTGATGTGTTTAGGCTCCACATCCAGGATGTCATCAATCTTGATATCACTCAGAAAATCACAAAACAGCTTTAAGCCATTCGCATAGGCCTGATTTGTATTCTCGTTCAATGTCTGCGAAAAGAAGGCAGCATAGGCTGATACAAGCGCTCTACCGCCGCGTAGAATGAATTTTGGCGGCACTAAGGACAGCTTGCTCGACGTGAGAGCGTCTGTTTTTGAGGTCGAATTAGCTTTCATACAACATAACCTGTATTATGTTGTTTGATAATTCGTTAAAGAGGGCACCCGTTTACGGGATAAAATATCGGCTTTTTGAGCCAAAAAACGTGAGACAATTATTTTAGACGGTTTTAAAAACTTTCCACTGCCCTGTGAACAGTCAGAATGTTGCATCATTGTTCTTTTCTATGACGCTTTTGCACAGCTATGAGGGCATTACCCCTATTAGGTGCTGTTGAAGAACCTGAGCTCAACGTGAGGGACGCGCTTGAGCTATACTTTGATAAGTTGGCGGTTGATGACCTGAGACGTAAGTCAGAGGCGCAAGCCGCTAAATGGCGATTACCAAAGCAACGCGCAATTGAGAACTTTATCTCACTGTGTGGCAATCTTCGCATGAATCAGATTGATCGCAGCCATGGGCGAGCTTTTTACGAATGGTGGGGCGAACGTCTCAACCCATCAGATAACTCAAAAGCTATGAGACCGAACAGTGCCAATCGGGATTTGGGCAATATGCGAAAATTGTTTCGTGAGTATTGGACATATGAAGGCCAAGAGAGTCGTGAAAACCCGTTCCGTAATTTGCGATTTAGCGATGAAGGGGTGGAAACAAGACCAGCATTCTCGAACGAATGGGTACGGGAGAAAATTTTAAAGCCGGGAGTGTTTGATGGTTTGAATGAACAGGCCAAACTTATCGTTTATGCGCTCATTGAAACTGGATCCCATACGAGCCAAGATTACTTAGCGGGCAAAACGCGCGTTGTGTGTAATCCGAAAGGGTACGGCCCTAGTGGGAATTATACGACTTATGAAAATAGAGATTTCGACGCAGCGAAAGTTGTTATTGTTTGAACATTTTAAAGCAAAATAATGTTCTGTGACAGATTAGAAGAATTTAGATAGATATTGAATATGAAGCAAAAACTTACACATGAGTCGATTTCGATTTTACGAAAATTAAACGAACGAAAATCTACCGGAAAAAATGATATTAAGTGTCTTCTGTATCAAGCTCGTCATGCCAATAATGGTATTAAAATACCCGCAAAAAATCTAATGGAAGCATTGGGTGGAAACTTTCCCAAGGCATATAACAGTCGGGTAAACAAAGTCTATGATTGGAAAAATAGAAAATATCAAAAAGATAACGGAACCTTCACTAAGACTAGTCATGAAGAATACTTAAAAGGCGGCGTAAAATCACCAAGCTTATCCAGTGAGTACAAGGAAATTCTTGCCTATGAGCACCGAATTTATGGGTATGCTTCGGCGTATTTAGAATTCAACCAACTACCCGATGGTATAAAAAACTCCAAACAACTCGTTGAAAGATATATTCTGAATTTAGAAGGGGCTAGATCACAAAATATTATAGACGCAATTGAATTGGGTAGAGAAATCAAAACCAAGTCCAATAATTCTACTGGAAAGTTATTGGATATTGATCAAATCATAAACTTAATAGAACATAATATGCGGATTGTGGTATCCAAAGGAACTTCAACTCAGAGGAAGAGGCTTAAAGAGATTGCGTTTTGCTTTATTGATGAGAACACCGACTAACTGAAGCATGAATTGTATTCACCCTATATATTTTATTCTCCTATTGCTCACTGCTTGTACTCAGAGTCAGGCAATTGGAGACAGACCGATGACCTTTTGCCAAGCCGAGAGCCAAACCCCATTTGACCATCAGCCGCCACGGCTACCCCCGCCAAACCCTGACACAGCGAGAATGCCAGACCCTGACCCTATCCGCATTTATGTGGCTTGCCTTGCCGCTTATAATAACGGCCATTTGCACGGCGAATGGATAGAAGTGACCGACGAGGCGAGTATTTGGGAAGCCGTTCAGGCGATGTTATTTGCATCCCCCATTGAAGAAGACGCCGAGGAATGGGCTATCCATGATTATGAAGGTTTTGAAGGCGCAGAGGTTGGCGAATATTTCAGCTTTGCGAATGTCGTCGAGCTTGCCGACTATATCAGAGAGCGCGGCGAATTAGGGGCGCAAGTCCTGAACTATTACGGCGGCAATATCGAGGACGCTAAAGCCCGATTTGATGAATATGCGGGAGAATATGACAGTCTTGCCGATTACGCCGAAGAGCTGACCGAGCAGACAGGGCTAGAGATACCCGAAAGCCTTGCGCCCTATATCGACTATAAAGCGATGGCCCATGACTATGAGCAGTCAGGCGACTTTCTGACTTTTGAAGTCAGCGGCTCCGTTCATATTTTTTGGGCGCATT
>JALZUE010000086.1 GCA_023301705.1 Alteromonadaceae bacterium
ACATAAGAAGTAATAAAGAGGTTAAACACAACGTTATACACAGGCAGTGTGGATATTAAGCGACTTATCTGCATTAATATCACACAATCTGTGTATAACTCGTTTAGTAGGTTAATTGATCAATCATCAGGCAAACGTTAATATTACGCGGTCAAATATCAATTCTTTGAATAACCTCAGAGCTTGTAATTACGATAATTAATGAGGAAACACCATGAATTTAAATCTCGATTTTTCTAAGCGTATCGCTATTCACAGTGCAGGTTTAGATTGGGTTAGTACCCGCATGAAAGGCGTTAAGCGCAGAATGTTAGATCGCAACGGTGCTGAATCTGGTCGAGCTACTAGCATTGTTAGTTATGACGAAAATAGCCACTTTTCTTCGCACACACATACAGGAGGTGAAGAGTTCATCGTACTTGATGGTGTATTTCAAGATGAACATGGAGACTTTCCCACAGGCTCATATATTCGTAATCCACCTGAGTCTTCACATACACCTGGCTCAAATAACGGCTGTGTGATTTTTGTAAAACTATGGCAATTTGATCTAAACGATAGAACGCATGTACGTATTCCAAAAGAACAAATGAAAGAAGTTGTTGATGAAAATAGATTTGGAATAACAATAACACCGCTTTACCAAGATACTAAAGAAATTGTACGTATTGAACATTGGCAGCCAAATACAACAGCCCCATTAATTACAGCAGGTGGCGCAGAAATTTTAGTGTTAAGTGGAAGCTTTGAAGAAAATAACGAGGCATTTACAAAGCACTCATGGTTAAGGTTACCTGATAATGCACGTTCAACGATCACGTCAGGAAAAAATGGCGTTACCTTTTGGGTTAAAACGGGTCACTTACGCTATGCAACAAGCCAATTAACATAACAAATTTAATTTTATTGTTTAACAACATTCAATAGTAAATACCTAAGTAAAATATCAACAAGCAGGTAAATTTTTTGCTAAAATATTATCAGTCTTAAAATTAATGGTTAACTGACTTTATCAATCGTTTTTGATCATTAGTACAAAATAATAAATACAACTTCTCAAATAGGTAAGCTATGACTATTGTTTATGGTATACACAATTGCGATACCGTTAAAAAGGCCACTAAGTGGCTAACAAATGAAAATATTACATATACGTTTCACGATTTACGTAAAGACGGTTTAACTAAAGAGTTATTAACCGAGTTTTTCAGTAAGAATAATTGGCAAGATCTTGTTAATAAACGCAGCACAACGTACAGAAACTTACCTGACGACATTAAAAATAATTTAACCGAAGCACTAGCATTTGATACGTTATTAGAACAACCAACGTTATTGAAAAGACCATTACTAGCGCTAAATACACAATTACATTTAGGGTTTAAACCAGCCCAATATCAAGAGTTATTTTCATGAGCAATAGCAAGGTTATCGAATTAGCCAAAGATTTAATCAGCCGTAAATCAGTGACACCTGAAGATGCAGGCTGTCAACCATTGATGACTCAACGTTTAGAAGCGGTAGGGTTTAATAACGAGATAATGGAATTTGAAGATACCATTAATATATGGTGCAGAAAAGGCGCTCAAAAACCGGTATTTTGTTTTGCTGGTCATACAGATGTAGTGCCTGCAGGTCCGTTATCTGAGTGGAAAACGCCACCTTTTGAAGCAACGATTATTGACGGTATGTTATATGGTCGTGGTGCTGCTGATATGAAAGGTAGCCTTGCAGCTATGATTGTAGCAACTGAAAAGTTTGTTACAGATTACCCAGATCATAAAGGCTCCATCGCTTACTTAATTACCAGTGATGAAGAAGGTCCATTTATTAATGGCACCACGCGCGTAATTGATACGTTAGAAGCACGTAATGAAAAAATAGATTATTGTATTGTAGGTGAACCATCAAGTACCGCTCAGGTTGCTGACGTAGTTAAAAATGGTCGTCGTGGTTCAATTTCAGGTGATATTACTATTAAAGGTATTCAAGGCCATGTTGCCTACCCTCACCATGTTAAGAATCCTATTCATATGGCAATGCCAGCATTCGCAGAATTGAGTGAAGAGCATTGGGATAATGGTAACGAATACTTTCCAGAAACAAGTTTCCAATTAACCAATATCACGTCAGGCACAGGTGCTACCAATGTTGTACCTGGACATTTACATGCATTATTTAACTTACGTTATAGCACTGAGTTATCTGATGAAGTGATTATAGAGCGCGTTGAAACAATTTTAGATAAACACCAGTTAGATTACGACATTAAATGGACATACAATGGTAAGCCATTTATTACAGAGCCTGGTGTTTTACTTGACGGTGTTACATCAGCAATTAAAAAAGTAACAAACCGTGAAACCGAATTATCGACTGCTGGTGGTACATCTGATGGTCGCTTTATCGCACCAACAGGTGCCGAAGTCATTGAATTAGGCCCTTGTAATAAAACTATTCACCAAGTAAACGAATCTGTTTCATGTGAACATTTAGAAGATCTAGTTGAAATTTATTACCATACGTTAATTAATATTCTAACTTAATTTATACTAGATAATGCGATAACACGATGTAAACGTTAATGATCACATTAACGTTTACATTACTTATTAATCCATATTTTTATTAAGTTAAATTTTATTAAACACCCTTATGTCTATTTCAACAGAGCAACTATTTGGAATTACTGATGAACACATTACTTGGTTGTCTAAACAACTAGGGGTTCATCATGCTGTTTTACCGCACTTTGAAGCAATGCAACAAGCGGCAGAAGTTGATGGTATAGAGATAAAAATAGCCAGTGGTTTTCGCTCTTTTGAACGCCAACTGAGTATCTGGAATAGAAAAGTTTCCGGTGAATTAATCACAAAAGATATTCACAACACCCCTATTGATTTAACTAAACTTTCTACAATTGAACAATTAAATGCGATTTTATTATACTCTGCCTTACCCGCAACAAGTCGTCATCATTGGGGAACAGATATTGATGTGTATTCACCTAGTTTATTACCTGAAAACACACAACTTCAATTAGAGCCTTGGGAATATCAACCCGGTGGCCATTTTGAAAAGCTAACACTTTGGCTAACCAATAATGCCTATAAGTTTGGCTTTTATATGCCTTATCAATGTTATAATAAAGGTGTCGCAATTGAACCATGGCATTTATCATATGCCCCTTTAGCCGTACAATATAAAATATTACTCAAAGATAACGTAAGCCAATTAACCCAGTTACTCGCTGACAGTTCAATTGCATTAAATAATACCGTTATCAATAATATAGATTATATTATGACGCAATATGTACTTAATATTAGCCAAGCAGATATAAATAACATGAACTAGGGTTAACAGGCTTTGTAATGCATTGACTTTTGATTACTATAAACGTCACACTATTCATTAGCTCAAAAAGGTTAATACAATACTCAATGTTGAAATTTAAATGGATAACAAGGCGTCATATCTAACTAAAAGCTAACTAATAGATAACTATTGTCAGGAAAAACAACGTAGATAGGCGCTTAAATAGCATTATTAAGCAAAATAATTTAACTCGATTTTAAGTTAAATACATTACAGAGGTAAACTTATGAGTGAATGGCTTCCACTAATTGTGATTATCGTTATTGTGCTTTTTGTCATTGGTAATTACAGCACAATACAAAAAAATGCCAAGCAACCATTACGCAAAAAAGGTTTGAACGACTTAGAAGAAACCTTACCTCGCTCAAATAAGAACAAGGTAGAAAAAACGAGCTTTGGTAAGAAGTAACGCTTGTCATTTATCTGTTCTAAACACTAGTAAATGACAATACCCTACCAAGCACGCTGAAAAATTTAATAGTTAATAGGTATTCTTCCATTTTCCATTCGTTCTATTAAATGCTCAGGTACACCATATACTAAGCCAGCAATTGCACCTAACGCCATTGAGCGCCCACAACTATCACCACCACAGCGAATGTTATCTCGAATTGCAGACTCAAAGTCGGTCGCATTATTTAATATGTACCAAATAACAGGCATTGCATGGTGAATATAACATGCTAAACCAAACTGTTTCGCTGTTACTTCTGGCTTGTACTCTTCTACAGCTAACGCTTTTAACATTAGTTCACCGACATTACCCTGCATCGTATTAGCACTAAGCGATAAAGCTTGCTGTAGCGTTTTGCCTTGCTCGATATAAGACAAACATTCGTAAACAGCAACAGCAGAATTAATCACATCAGTATTGGTGGTAATCACTTGTGCAGCAGTTTTGACTGAATCAACAGACTGTCCATTTGAAAATAACCCGCTGACAACACATACGCCGGGCATTTGATTATCATTCATACCTGAAATATCATCAATATCGTCACCATTAACAATAATATTAGCAACTAACGCTTTTGTTGCTTTATCGGCGTAACCTGAGTAGTACCCGCAAGGACCAAAACTTTCAAAAAAGTGTTGTCGATGTAACTTAGTGGTGTATTTATGTTTAGCTGTTAGCTGCCCAATCACTCGGGCTGATTCGCCATAATGTGATAATTGCCCTGTTTGTTTAACCTTATGAGCAAAAGCGCCTCTTTTACCCTGGTAAACACAAGCATCTGGCTGACGAAATAATATGTCTCCGCTTTGTTCAACCGTTTTTATCTGCTCTTGATCATACATCCAATGCAGGCCCATTGCTGCAGCATCGGCAACTAATGCCCCTGCAAGTGCATTTTTACGATTCATACTTAGCTCCAAAACTTACTCAGCAAATATTAATACATCTATAATCATTAACTGTCCCACAAAACCACCTACCTATCAATAGTTAAGTATTGAAATTAAACTATAAACATCATAATATTTTTAAACTAAGTTTTTTAAATCAAGGTAGTTCAGATGCGAAATTTTACAATTAATAGCGAATGCTTAATCACAAATGAAGATCATCTTCGTGAAAAGTTTGGTGATACTACCAAAAGTATTTGGGCAAAAGCAGCTAAGCATATTAGCGAACCAATGCAAAACTTTATCGAATTATCTTCTTTTTGCTGTATTTCATCTTACGACAAATCAGGTAAAACAGATATTTCCCCCAGAGGTGACGCGCCAGGCTTTATCAAGGTAGCGAATACACATTACTTATTAATACCCGACAGACCCGGTAATCGCCGGTTTGACACCATTCGTAATATTCTACAAACATCACAGGTTTCACTTTTATTTATGATCCCGGGCATTGCTATTACCCTACGCGTGAATGGTAAAGCACAAGTCAGTTATGATCCTGGCTTATCAGCGCAATTTGAAGTTGATGGTACCTACCCAAAAATGGTCATTATTGTTGAAGTTGAAGAGGCTTATGGACATTGTGCTAAAGCGATTATGCGTGGAAAAGTATGGAAAGATGATTACAAAAAAACAGCAAAAGAAGCCCCTACGTTAACACAACTGATGTCGAACCATTTAACGTTAGAGCAAAAACAGGTTGACGATATTGATGCTACTGTAAAACAAGATTTAATCGACAGCATGTATTAACAAATGAGCTTTCAGTTAACAATTAACATATAAAAAGGTCAGCATAAATGCTGACCTTTTTAATTTAAACCAATATTATTACATTGAATAATACTAGCTTTTTAAATCATCGAAAAACTTTTTAACACCATCAAAAAAGCCAGTTTCTTTAGGGCTATGGTGTGAACGCTTATCACCAATACCTGTTTCAAGTTGTTTTAATAAGTCTTTTTGAGCGCCAGATAAGTTAACTGGTGTTTCGATAACAACTTTACACATTAAGTCACCAACAACAGAGCTACGTACTGATTTAACACCTTTACCACGTAAACGGAACATTTTACCTGTTTGCGTTTCTTTCGGTATTTTAAGCTTTACTTTACCACCTAACGTAGGTACTTCAATTTCACCACCTAATGCTGAAATCGTAAAGCTAATTGGCACTTCACAATATAAATTGTTTTCGTCACGTTCAAAAATTTGGTGATCTTTTACTGTAATTTGAACATACAAGTCACCTGCTGGTGCACCGTGTTCACCCGCTTCGCCTTCACCAGATAAGCGAATTCTATCACCTGTATCAACACCTGCTGGTACTTTAGCATTTAATGTTTTAGTTTTTTCTACACGGCCTTGACCGTGACATACATTACACGGATCTGAAATTACTTTACCAGCACCTGAACACGTAGGACACGTTTGCTGAACAGCAAATAAACCTTGGCGCATTTGTACTTGGCCATGACCATGACACGTTGGACAAGTCTTAGCACTAGTGCCTTTCTTAGCGCCACTGCCACCACAAGGATCACAGCTGACATAAGTTGGTACTTTTAATTCAACTGACTTACCTTTAACAGCGTCTTCTAATGTCATGTCTAGGTTGTAACGTAAGTCGCTACCTCTGCGTGCACGTGATTGACCACCACGACCGCCTCGACCACCACCGCCAAAAATATCGCCAAATACATCACCAAAAATATCACCGAAATCTTGTGCGCCATGTCCGTGCCCACCACCACCCATGCCACCTTGTTCAAAGGCTGCATGACCGTACTGGTCGTAAGCTGCACGTTTTTGATCATCACTGATAATTTCGTACGCTTCTTTAATTTCTTTAAAAGTTTCTTCTTTGGCTTTATCACCTTGGTTACGATCAGGGTGATATTTCATTGCTAAGCGCTTGTACGCTTTTTTGATTTCACGTTCTTGTGCATCTTTTGATACACCTAATATTTCATAGTAATCACGTTTTGCCATAATTCTTCTTACTTAAAATTTAATTTGGATATTCATTTTATTAATCACTGCTTTTATTTATTAATCAAAAAGTTCAGTAATTATGAAAATTAATACCTGTTGTGCATATAAAACATTGACGAATTTTGTCAGTTATAAATAAAAATTCTTCATGTCTTTTACAGACAAAAAGCGTCGAATATCGACGCTTTATCATCATGTATCATACTACTTTTACTGCAGTTAATCACTAATAGGCTACAATGTTTATAGCCTATTAACTCAACAATTACTTGTCTTCTTTAACTTCTTCAAATTCAGCATCTACTACGTCATCACCTGCTGGAGCTGCTTCTGCTTCAGGAGCTGCGCCTTCTGCGCCACCTTGAGCTTGTGCTTTCGCTTGAGCAATTTCCATTAACTTAGCTGATGCTTCAATAACGGCTTGTGATTTAGCATCGATTTCTTCTTTGCTTTCACCTTTAGTTGCTGTTTCAAGTTCAGTTAAAGCCGCTTCAATTTTCTCTTTATCTTCAGCTGGTAAATCATCACCCGCTTCAGTAATTTGAGTACGTGTAGCGTGAACCATGCCATCAGCTTGGTTACGAGCAGTGACTAACTCTTCAAATTTAGCATCTGAATCAGCGTTAGCTTCAGCATCACGAACCATTTTTTCTACTTCATCGTCAGATAAACCAGAAGACGCTTTGATTGTGATTTTTTGCTCTTTACCTGTGTTCTTGTCTTTCGCTGTTACGTGTAAAATACCATCAGCATCAATATCGAATGTTACTTCAATTTGAGGCGTACCACGTGGTGCTGGATCAATACCTTCAAGATTAAATTGACCTAACGATTTGTTAGCAGAAGCTTGCTTACGCTCACCTTGAACAACATGAACAGTTACCGCAGCTTGATTATCGTCAGCTGTTGAGAACGTTTGAGACTGTTTAGTTGGGATAGTCGTGTTTTTATCGATAACTTTCGTCATCACGCCGCCCATCGTTTCAATACCTAATGATAAAGGCGTAACATCTAATAATAATACGTCTGTTACATCACCAGATAAAACACCTGCTTGAATTGCAGCGCCGGCAGCAACCGCTTCATCAGGGTTTACGTCTTTACGTGGTTCTTTACCGAAGAATTCAGTTACTGTTTTTTGTACTAGTGGCATACGTGTTTGACCACCTACTAAGATAACGTCATTAACGTCACTAATAGATAAATCAGCATCTTTAAGTGCTTGCTTTAATGGTTCAAGCGTAGCTGTAACCATGTCGCCAACTAAAGACTCTAACTTAGCACGAGTCACTTTAACGTTCATGTGCTTAGGACCAGAAGCATCAGCAGTGATGTAAGGTAAGTTTACATCTGTTTGTTGTGCTGAAGAAAGTTCACATTTAGCTTTTTCAGCGCCTTCTTTAAGACGTTGCATTGCTAATGGATCTTTTGTTAAGTCCATACCTGAATCTTTCTTGAATTCAGCAACTAAAAAGTTGATTAAACGGTTATCAAAATCTTCACCACCTAAGTGAGTATCACCATTAGTCGCTAATACTTCAAAAGAATGCTCGCCATCAACTTCATCAATTTCAATAATTGAGATATCGAATGTACCACCACCTAAATCGTATACTGCAACAACCTTGTCACCTTCTTGCTTGTCCATACCGTAAGCAAGTGCAGCAGCTGTTGGCTCATTAATAATACGTTTAACTTCTAAACCAGCAATACGACCAGCATCTTTCGTTGCTTGACGTTGTGAATCGTTAAAGTATGCAGGAACAGTAATTACTGCTTCAGTTACTTCTTCACCTAAGTAGTCTTCAGCTGTTTTTTTCATTTTAGTTAAAACTTCAGCAGAAACTTGTGGTGGAGCAACGTTTTTATCACGTGCAGTTACCCAAGCATCACCGTTGTCAGCTTTAACAATACCGAATGGCATAATATCGATATCACGTTGAACTTCTTTGTCTTCAAAACGACGACCAATTAAACGCTTAATAGCAAATAATGTGTTTGTAGGGTTCGTTACTGATTGACGCTTAGCTGGTTGACCAACTAATGTTTCGCCTTCTTCAGTATATGCAATAATTGAAGGCGTTGTACGATCGCCTTCTGCATTTTCAATTACACGAGTTTTGTCGCCGTCAAGAACAGCAACACATGAGTTTGTTGTCCCTAGGTCAATACCAATAATTTTGCCCATCTTTAGGATCTCCGATACGTTAAACAATTAATTTCTTTAGATGAAGAGTTAATGGGGTCGGTGTGAATGGTTTCAATAGAAAAGTTAAAAAAAAATGATTTTTTTTGCAACTTTTTTATCTAAAAGCTAAATCCTCACTATTTTCAGGGGAAATAGCACGCTTTAAGCAAAATAAATTAAGCGACATGATTTAATTTATTTCTTTTAAATAGTCATTATTTAAAAAAAATTAAAAAGCCACTACAAATATAGTGGCTTTTTTTAAATATCAAAAAAAAATATTTCAGGTGCTAACGATTATTTAGCATCCATAACTGAAATTTTCTTTTCCCAAATTTGAGGGCCAGTCACATGAGCCGACTCACCTGTGCTATCAACTGCAACGGTAACCGGCATATCTTCAACTTCAAATTCGTAAATAGCTTCCATGCCCATATCTTCAAACGCAACAACTTTCGCTTTTTTGATTGCTTTAGATACTAAGTAAGCAGCGCCACCTACAGCCATTAAGTAAACTGATTTATGGTTTTTAATACTTTCACATGTTGCTGCGCCACGTTCTGCTTTACCAATAGTACCAAGTAAACCAGTTTCAGCTAACATCATGTCAGTAAACTTATCCATACGTGTAGCCGTTGTTGGGCCAGCTGGGCCAACAGCTTCATCACCAATAGCGTCTACAGGGCCTACGTAGTAAATAAATTTATCAGTGAAATCTACTGGTAAGGTTTCGCCTTTTGCTAACATGTCTTGAATGCGCTTATGTGCAGCATCACGACCTGTTAAAATAGTGCCTGATAATAAAACTGTTTCACCTGTTTTCCATTCACTAATGTCAGCCTTGTTTAAGTCATCAACATTCACACGGCGAACATTTTCACCTACTTCCCATGTAATTTCTGGCCATTCTTCTAATTTAGGCGGCGTTAAATCTGCTGGGCCTGAACCATCTAAATGAAAATGTACATGACGAGTAGCCGCACAGTTTGGAATCATCACAACAGGCTTAGAAGCCGCATGTGTTGGTGCGGAATTAATTTTAACATCAACCACGGTAGTTAAACCGCCTAACCCTTGAGCGCCAATACCTAACTTATTCACGCGTTCATAAATTTCTAAACGTAGCTCTTCTTCAGGAGTTTGAGCGCCACGGTCAATTAATTCTTGAATATCAACAGGGTCCATCAAGCTTTCTTTAGCTAATACACCCGCTTTTTCAGCTGTACCACCAATACCTATGCCCAACATACCAGGTGGACACCAGCCCGCACCCATTGCAGGTAATGTTTTCACTACCCAATCAGCAACAGAATCAGATGGGTTTAACATCACCATTTTAGTTTTGTTTTCACTACCGCCACCTTTAGCAGCAATCATCACTTCAATATGGTCGCCAGCAACCATATCAATGTGAACAACAGAAGGTGTATTATCTTTCGTGTTTTTACGGCTACCGGCAGGATCAGCAACAATAGAAGCACGTAGAGGGTTATCAGGATTCAGGTAAGCACGACGTGTACCTTCATCAACCATTTGTTGAACAGTCATGTCTGTTTTGTCCCACTTAGCAGCCATACCTACTTTAACAAAACAGGTGACAATACCCGTGTCTTGACAAATAGGACGTTTACCATGGGCAGACATACGTGAGTTAATTAGAATTTGAGCAATCGCATCTTTAGCAGCGGTGCTTTGTTCTTTGTGATAAGCTTTTTCAAGCGCCTGAACAAAATCTAACGGGTGATAATACGAAATATATTGCAATGAATCAGCAATACTTTCAATAAAGTCTTCTTGTTTGATAATAGTCATAACTTTCTCTATGTATATGATTTTAGCGGTTTAGAATATAAATTCTGAGTTGAAAGTTCAAAAATTACCGATATGATACCTTGCTTAATCCCTTGCTACTAGTGGCAGTATTATTTATTAGTATAATTGTATTTAACTTTACCTTTTCTTGATAAAATATAGCAAAACAATGTTCAATAGATAACAGAAAATAAATACGTACTTTTTATCTATATGAAAGTTTTAAAAGTGACTATCTTATTGTTTAAACTACTAAAGTTGCTATGTATTAAAATAAGCACTAATAGAACCAAGTAAATAATCATAAATGAGCAATTCAGTAACAGCTCATTTATTTTCAATACTAATATCCGCTATGACTACGGCCTATATACTAATAAAATGCTAAAAAAAACACTTAAAAGCAACACTATATTGCATTTACATTCATTATTTGAATCACATGCCTTTTCTTCAATATCATTAAGTGAATTCGAACACCCTAATGTGCACTTACCTGAAGACTTGTTTAGCTTCTTAGCAGATTCTCCTTGGGCAATGTGGTTAGATTCATGTCATAGCCAGCACGTAGATAGTCGTTTCGATATTATGGTATGGCAACCTGGCGTGACATTAACCACAGTTGATAACCTTACTACAATTAAATTGTTTAACTCGCAAACCAAGCTTATTGAGCAATTGAATAGCCAGTTAGAGCCAACTAAAGTCTATGAAAGTGAAGAAGATCCTTTAGCCTTAATTAATTATGTATCGGCGACTGTATTCAAACAATGGTTACCTACTCAAGACTCAACAAATCAAACCACAAAAAGCAGCCCGTGTATAAATAATAAATTACGACAGTTATTAGATATTACATCTGAAAATAAACTGCCATTCTTGGGCGGGGCGCTTGGCTATTTCTCTTATGATTTAGGTCGACACTTTGAAAAACTGCCTAGCCATGCAATGAAAGATATTCACCAACCTGATATGGCAGTGGGTATATATAGCCAGGCACTTATTTATGACAGAAAAACATTACGCTTTTATTTAATATGTCCTGAAAGCACTCAACCCGCATTACGCCAGGCACTAATAAATTTACTGAATACACCTAAAAAGATAAACGAAACGTTTGCATTAACATCGCCATGGCAAGCGAATATGACGAAGCAAACATATGCAGACAAGTTTTCACAAGTACAACGTTATTTATTATCAGGCGATTGTTACCAAATTAACTTAGCACAGCGTTTTAGTGCAAATTATCACGGTGATGAATTCAACGCTTACTTGGCATTACGAAGTGAAAATAAAGCGCCCTTTTCTGCATTTATCCGTATTGATGATGCAGTAATATTAAGTACTTCGCCTGAGCGTTTTATTCAATTAAACAACGGTACTGTGCAAACTAAACCAATTAAAGGCACACGCCCACGCAGCAATAACTCAACTAAAGACAAACAGAATGCACAAGCCTTATTATCAGCAACTAAAGACCGTGCTGAAAACTTAATGATTGTCGACTTACTTCGCAATGACTTAAGTAAAGTTTGCTTACCTAATACCGTAAAAGTGCCAGAAATATTTGCTATTGAAAGCTTTCCTGCCGTGCATCATTTAGTTAGTACAGTAGAAGGTGAATTAGACCCTCAATATAGTGCTACCGACTTATTACGGGGTGCATTTCCTGGTGGATCGATTACTGGAGCACCTAAAATTAGAGCGATGGAAATAATAGACGAGCTTGAACCACAACGACGTCACTTATATTGCGGCTCAATTGGTTATATATCGGCTTGTGGCACCATGGATACCAGCATCACTATTCGTACTTTAATATGTGAAAATAACAACATATATTGTAGTGCGGGTGGTGGTTTAGTCGCTGACTCTGAGGTTAACAGCGAATATCAAGAAACTATAGATAAAGTTAATAAAATACTACCAGTATTAACAAAAGGCTGTTAAATTTATTCTTCTTTACTATTAAGTGTTTACAATTAACTTAATACATATTTATCAAAAACGCTTAAGGAGGTTAAATGAATAAAACAGATTTTCTTACTAACTTCCTTTTACGCCCTTTGTGCACACCTTTATTAAAGCAGCAATGCTCTATACAAGCCTCAATACAAGCACTGAATAAGGAAGCGGCTGTTCTTATTACTATTTTTAATAAAAAAGAATCTTTAATAACTGACAAAGCCACTATTGATAATACTCAACATAAATCAAGTCACTCTTTGAATAATTTACATGTATTGTTAACACAGCGTTCATTACATTTAAGGCATCATCCTGGCCAAATCTGTTTTCCTGGCGGTAAAGTCGAAGCCTCTGACAATTCAAAAAGTGATACTGCAAGACGAGAAGCGTTAGAAGAAATTAATATTGATTGCAAACCGTGTGATGTAATAGCAACACTGCCAAACCATCAAACATTAACAGGCTTTAATATTTGTCCTATTGTTGCTTTTATTGAGCAGCCAAAAAATTTAAAAATAGATGAAAATGAAGTGAGTGAAATATTCACCATACCACTAAGTTTTATTTTGAATATTGAAAACTATATCACCGTTAACACCGTCAGACATAAGCAGCCGCATACTATTCATTACTTAACCTACCAACACCATAAAATTTGGGGAGCTACAGCGGCTATGCTTTATGACATAGCAATTCACTTTAATAAGCAGGTCCCCTAAATATGACTAAGTTTTTTCGATATCTTGCTTAGCAAACAAATACACTAAATAGACAATACCCAATGCAGGGATAATTGAAAAAGCAAAACCAATTAAACCAGCTCTAATGGGCGCGTCAGTTTTTCGCTTTCCTAATAAATAACTAGCTACTCCAACGATCACCATAATGGTACCAACGCTCACGCCTATTTCTATTATATCCATACTGCTCTCGTTAAATAGTATTTAAAATTGTTATACTTCATTATAACATCCCAAATAAGGCAATGAACAACAGTAATAATTCATTGCACGAATGATTTTTATACTAATTAACGATGTAATGTAAATAAATGTAAAGAAGTGCTTAAATATGAAATTATTTTCAACTTAAACCTTACTTGTTACGTAACAAACAAAACTAATGCTAGCATAAAATAACAAGACGTTTAGTACAGTAAGCTAAGGACTTTAGCTAACGCATTATAAAACTGAATTTTATACGTTACTTCTAATACCTGTTACATAAAGATGCATTGTCTTTTGTAATAAACCATAACAATATTATATTTCAAACTTAGGAAGCTAAATGTTAAACAAGAGAATTACCCATATAGCACTAGCAATTAGTTGTGCCTTTTTCGCTGGTCAAGCACTTTCTGCATCCGACATAACGTCATCAACAAAAGAAAATGCTAACACAACATTCGTATCAACACTTGATGGTACAGTAAAACCTTCAAAAAACTTTGAATTAATCGATTGGTCATTAAGTATTCCAATTGACAAAAATAATGATAAAAAATCAGACCAAATTTCTCCTAGAAAACTAGCAAGAGGTTTTACCCATTCAAAGTACTTTTATACTGCTGAAGACGGCGGCTTAGTTTTTAACGCGCCAGTAAAAGGGCCAAAAACATCAATAAATACAAGTTACACGCGTTCAGAGCTTCGTGAAATGTTAAATAGAGGAAACAGAAAAATAAAAGTAAAAGGCGTTAATAAAAATAACTGGGTATTTGGTAGTAGTGAAGCAACTGGGGATGTAGGTGGAAGAAATGGTGTTCTAAATGCTACCTTAAAAGTTGATCACGTAACAACAACAGGTATAGATAAAGAAATTGGCCGTGTTATTGTTGGCCAAATACATGCAAACCATGACGAACCTATTCGTTTATATTACCGAAAACTTGCCAACAACACTAAAGGCTCTATTTATTTTGCTCACGAGCCAATTATTGGTAAAGAAATTTACATTGAAATGTTAGGTAGCAAAAAGAATGATGCATCAGATCCTGTTGATGGTATTGAATTAGGCGAAGTCTTTAGCTACCAAATTAAAGTAGTTGGCAGTAAATTAATGGTAACGTTAATACGTGAAGGTAAAACTGACATTGTTAAAGAAGTAGAAATGGCTAACAGCGGGTATAACGACGCTGACCAATATATGTACTTTAAAGCTGGTGTATATAATCAAAATAAAACAGGTGAAGATGATGATTACGTACAAGCAACGTTCTACAAAATAGAAAATTCACACGACGGTTACAAATACTAATAACGTTTAAGATATTACTTCAGCGCTATAATTAACCTAAACTCGGATTAATTAATAAATAAAGGCTTAATAATAACTATTAAGCCTTTTTACTTTCAGTACTAATTCAATATTCTAATGCAATATTCAAACTAGCTATAAACTAATAGGTAGTACGATTAAAACTCATAGCTTAAAGTTGCACCTGCAGTTCTTGGCTCGACAAAAAAACTTCTACGAGTACCAAAAAAACTTCGTCGCCCTGATTGAGTAGTAGCATTCTCATCTGCAACATTTCTTACCCATAAAGACAATGATAAACCCGTTTCTTTTGGCAGTATTTCTACTGAAAAGTTAACAATACCGTACCCATCAACTTCGCCTACAGGTAACTCATTTCCGTTTGCTAGGTTCACAAATTCACGATTTTCTAAATCAGAATTAAAGGATGAACGGTAGTTATAATCAACCGAAAAAGTAAAGTCAGTATTGAGTGCTGACGAATACGAAAAATAATTAAGACCTAGATTATAGGTATAATCAGGTATGTTTGGTAAAGAAGAACCGGATAAGTCTTGCCCTTGAGATCCACCATTGATGAAGTCATCAAATTCAGCATCAAGTAGTGCGGCAGAGCCTGTAAATTCTATATTGGCAAGAGAATATGTAAACTCAAATTCAGCCCCTTTAGTGCCTACTTCAGCTGCATTACGTAACGCAAAAGTAGAAGCGCCTGATTCAAGATTAATAAATTGATTTACTTGAAAGTCATCATAATTAGCAATAAACAAGGCACTTCTAAAAACTAAGGCATGATCAAAAGCCGAGCCTTTAAAGCCAAGTTCAAAGCTTTCAACCGTTTCTTCTTCAAATTCAATACCTGCGTCAAACTGATCTTGGGTTAAGAATGAAACATTATAACCACCGCTTTTATACCCTGTTGAATAACTAAAGTAGCTATTAACATTATTATTTATTTGATAATTTAGCACTAGTCGTGGCGATAAGTCATTATAGGTTTGACGATCATCAACACGGCCGTTAGCAATGCCTAATGCAGGAATAACTGAGGCACCAGTTATTGCATCTATGTTTGAAACAGTCCAATCAACCTCAATACTTTCATAGGTATAACGCAGACCAAAGTCTATCGAAAATTTATCAGTTACTTGATAGCTGCTATTAAAAAATAAAGCAATATTTTCATTATCAATACTACCCTCATTACTTAACGTTCCTGATTGAAAGTCTTGCACTAAGCCAATACCTTGTGGGTTACCGATACTTGCTAAAAATTCTGCGTCAGATCTAGCAACGCCCGTAATTCCCGTTAGCGCACCATCAAACACATTAACTTGGCTGTTAGTTTTTGCTTCTTGGTAATAAAAGTAGCTGCCAATTAGGTATTGAAATTTACCTTCAGGTGAAACAAACTGAAATTCTTGGCTAAATTGTTCATATTCATCAAAAAAATCAAGCGTTGCTATTTCTTGTGTTGAAAAATCAAAATCTTCAATGAAGTTATTCTCTGAAAAACGATGTCCGGTAATTGATTTCACTGTAAAGTTATTATTAAGCGCCCAATTCACTGTTAAAATTTCGCCGCCTACTTCTCTATCTTCAGTAGGGTCAATATTAAAGCTCACTACGTCTCTTTCGGGTGACTCTTGCACTTCAACTTGACCAAAAGTATCAGTAATAGGCTGGCCATCATATGACAACCTATCTGAACTTAATTTATCAATTGATAACTTGAAATCAACAGTTTGACTTAACTCACCTGATAAAATGGCACGATAAGAGTGACTGTCTTGTTCATTTAACAAACTATTAGTAATTTCATTTCGAATATAACCATCACGCGTGTATTGATTAAGACTTACCTTGGCACGTAAATTATCAGTAATGGGAATATTCACTGAACCATTTATTTGTCGAGTGTTTAAACTACCTAGCGTAGCCGTTAAGCGCCCTGAAAACTCATTCTCTGGTGCCTTGGTAATTAAATGTACAGCACCCGAAATATTATTTTTACCAAACAATGTACCTTGTGGGCCACGAAGTACTTCAATACGCTCTAAATTACTGATGTCTTGATTGTTGGCAATAGATTGTCCTAAATAAACACCGTCAAGGTATATTCCTACACGAGAATCTATACCGATATTTCTACTAGCAGATCCGACCCCACGCAATAAAAGTGTAGAGCCAGCATCGTTATCATTATTAATTTGAAGGTTGGGAATTAGTTCACCGAAATCGGCGAATTGACGATAACCATTTTTTTCAAACTGCTCTGTATCAAGAACAGTTAATGAAACAGCAACATCTTGAATGTTTTCTACACGTTTTTGAGCAGTAACCACAATATGTTCAATAGTTTTTTTAAAGGGAATAGAAGAAGGTTTTGTACTATTTGCATGTGCTTCAAAGGCAGGATAACAACAAACTACAAAAGTGCCAACTGAAGGAAATAAAGCGGTTATATTTTTTATTAATTTACTTTTTAACATGAAAACTCAACTACGTTTTAGTAAGGTTTAACACGTCCTTGTTGTATGATTTACATTAATAGCGATCTTAAAGTATTCACTATCAATGTCAACGAAGTCTAACGTAGCTTAAAACAAGTACTATAAAAAGAATATAAAAACAAAATGAATAACACTCAAAAATTGAATTAACTTCTTCTATCGTGCAGCTAAAAAACAGTACCTCATACATATAACAATAATATAACAATTGTCTTAACACAATTATATTTCTATGAAAGAACAGATTCCTATTAACACTAAGTGCCGCAAAAAGTATAATAATTACGATCACCATCGTGTGGTGCTTTTTGATAATTGTGTGTATTACTTAGTTCAGTAAATGGCTGTTGTAATACTTCTAAAAAATGATGTAACGGCGTTAGATCACCCGTTGATTGTGTTGATAATAGTACCGCTTCTACATCTTTATTACGTGGAATCACTAATGGGTTATTTTTTTGCATCAGATGTTTTGCTGTATCGACATCACTATCAATACGCTTATACCAACGCATTAACCATAAAGCCCATTCATCTTGTTCTTCGTTTTTATTAGACAAGCCTTCTTGCACCACTTCATGAGTTAAGTTATTCGTTAATGTGACAAAAAACTGGGTATAATCTAATTGCTTTTCTTGCAAAATAGCGAGTAAATCATTCACTAACTCAACATCACCTTCGACTAACTCGGTTAAGCCTAATTTACTCACCATCATCTCAAAGTAACTATATTGTAAATTATTCGCAAACTGCTGTAATAACGGGCTGATTTTTTCTAATGCTTGCTCTTCTTCTTCGTCAATAATTAATAATAAACAGTCGGCTAACCTTGCCATATTCCATTGCATTATTTTACTTTGATTACCAAAAGCATAACGAGCATTTTTATCAATGGAACTAAATACAGTGCCATTATGATAATCATTCATCATAGCGCAAGGGCCATAATCAATAGTTTCACCAGAAATGGCAGTATTATCGGTATTCATTACACCATGAATAAAACCCACTTTTAACCAAGAGGTAATTAATATCACTTGCTTATAAAGCACTGCTTCAAAAAACGCTAATATATTATCTGTTGTTAATGTTGCCTCAAGTGATATTTCACTGTAATGACGTTCAATCGCATAGCGTGTTAAGCTAGTTAAGGCTTCACGATCTTGACGGGCAGCAAAAAACTGAAATGTACCTACGCGAATATGGCTTGATGCTACACGTGTAACAATAGCGCCCGGTAACGCTTTTTCTCTGTAAACCGCCTGCCCTGTTGAAACCACAGCTAAACAACGTGTAGTAGGCACACCAAGCGCATGCATAGCTTCACTCATAATATATTCGCGTAGCGCTGGGCCAAATGCACACCTGCCGTCACCCTGCCTAGAAAATGTACTGGCGCCTGAACCTTTTAACTGTATATCCCATCGCTGGTTATTTTGGTCGGTGATATCACCTAATAGATGAGCACGACCATCGCCTAACTGCGGATTAAAATGACCAAACTGATGCCCTGCATATACTTGTACGATAGGTTGACTGCTTTCAAATAAACGATTACCAGAAAAATATTCGGCTAATTCGTCATTATTACACTGTGTTAAATCAATATTTAAGGAAGAAGCTAATGCGCTATTCCATAACACTAATTCTGGTTCAACCACAGGTGAAGGAAGACACTTTTGAGAAAAAGCACTACCTAGCGCTAAATAACTATTTGAAAGGTGTAAAGGCATGTAACTCTCTTAATTAATTCGTTAAGTAACGCTTGATACAAGCAGTATTCAATTGATAAATAAAATTGTACATCAACACCGCCCATAAAGATAAAACTTCCTTTTAAAAAGTTCTTATTAGTGTTATTTAATAAAAGGGAATTACAAGAATTTATTTCACGACTACAAAGTAGTTAAAGCTTAATAAAAAGCCGCTAAACGTAAACGCTTAACGGCTTTATCTATAGATTATAAGTGTTCTATATATTAACGTCGTTTTATTTAAATTACTTAACGAGTTTAATATAATAAAGTACTAATACCTCTATTATTGACCTGCAAATGACACTAATCTAACTTCATCAATTAATGCTTCAGCATCATCATCAGGCGCACCTTCAAATGTTATTTCAATATCATCTAAACGTAAGTCAGTATTACCACCGTCTCCGCCATCAGCAGTAATTCTATTCGCTGTATAAGCAAAGAATAACGTTACTGATGTGCTATCACCAGAGTTGAAACTTAGTGTATCTTGTCGAAAGTTATCATCTCCTTCAGGTGCATCATTGGCTTCTAATGCGTCAAAATCAAGTAGCTTGCTGTTAATAAGCGTTGTTGTCTCGCCTGCATTGACTCCCATAGTCGCAGTAATATTATCATCAGCTAAAACATATACTGAAACTTCATAATCAGTATTCGGCTGAATATCAGTAAGTACTTGGCTGATCATCGGGCTACCAAACTCAGTAGCATTACTGTATCTAAACCTAGCAGAACCTTCAGTTCCATTTGTTGCAGAGTTACTAGATCTTTCCACTCGACCAATACTACCGCCTTCAACGATAACCCATGGATTAGTGTCTGACGCGCTACCATCGAAGGTAGTGAAATCAGATTCAATCACATTAACGTTATTTTCTATCGCATCATCAAGGGTAGAGAATATAGTCACTTCTGTAATATCACCCGTTGTAAAATCAAATCGACTAAAACGGTAACTAGAATTATTAAAGTCACCCGAAGATTCAACGCCATTAATACTAACACCTAAACTTACTGGCCCTCTTGTAAAGGCAGTTAATGAATAGTTAGTATTTGCATCAAGTGTAAGTGTTTGCGATATACGGCCGGCTACATCCGTAATTTTACCAGAAAAGCCACGTGCAAATACTTCATCAGTATCGGTTGTAATTTCTGCTGAGCTAGTGAATGTCCAATCAGCTGCACCATTATCAAAAGCACTATTAGCAATATTAATACGGCCAACAAATGGTTCAGTTATCGCTGGGCGATAATTGATTGGCCCAACATCGTTTGCGGTAAGAATACCGTATACAACATTTGATGTACTCGTTTCATCAGCACCACTTGTAGTCTCATCAGTACTACGAGTTTGACCGTCAATATCATCAATCACGGCAGTAAATGGGCTAATATCAGCATTAAGATCCGAAATTAAATCATCAGATGACGCAGATGTAGGGCGAGCTATACCTAAGTTATCTTTTTCAAGTTCAACACTACCGTGAATAAAGCCGTTAAATGATGTTAAATCATCATCATCAGAAAACTCTAAACCTTCTACATAGTTACCTGAATAAACAGAACCCGTTGGCATACCTTCATCAGCTCCAACAATAATGGGCCCAACCGCATCATTAATAATATTATTTACAAAACGTACATCAGTTGGATTTTGACTTTCTCTACCGCCATTAACATTTAAACTATTAACACTGTCAGTGATTGTATTATTAGCAACTAATACATTCTCAAACGTTTGATAACCATTACTTGTTGAACCGTCTGAGTTATGAAGCACAATACCGCCATGAAAACGTGTGTTCACAAAACGAGCACCTTCAATGTAGTTATTCACTACTCGATGACCATCATCGACTATGCGAATACCACCAGCAAATGGGTGCCCATCACCAATAACAAAGTTATGTGAAATAGTTGCAGAACTACCGTGTCGACTAGTAATTGAACCATAGCTATCTCGAATCGTATTATTGAAAATGGTGTTACCACCCGATTTATTAGAGATAACTTCGGCTTCACCTTCAATTTGTTCAAAATAGTTATGTGAAACTTCTGTGAAAGAGTTTCTATCATGCGCAAAACTTGTTCCTATTTGAATACCTTCAAACTCATTTTTTCCCACACCAATATAAGGTTCACCTTCAGAAGGAGGTCTGTTACCAAAGTAGTTATGGTCAATAATATGAAAGTTTTCTGGAACATCGTCTAACGTACCATCTTCTGGAATTTCTCTGTTTACTGCAAGTAAAGGTGCTCCTGTACGTTTACCAGAAAACCAGCTATGGTCAACTCGGTTATGCGTACCATATAAATGTATCCAACGGCCTCTATCGCTATCAATATCATCTAAATTAATAACAGTAATTTCAGTTATTCTACAGTGATTACAAGGTAAATTACCCGAACCACGCGTTTGTAAAAAGTCACTACTTGCACTTTCGCCACCCATAAAAGTGAAACCTTGCACAACCACATAACTACCCGACATACGAATACCTGAAGCCCCAGTAACAATTACGCCACCAGAGTTTTCTGCCGCTACTGTAATAGGGTTTTCTTCAGTGCCTTGGCCACCAAATTGAAGTTCCAAGCTGCTATATTCACCATCAGCTAAACAAAGCGTTATACCTGGTGCTAATTCACTAGTAGCTGCGTCTTCTAAAGAAGATGCGCTGGTGTAAATCTCGTCACAATTAATTTCAGGTACTGAATCGTTATCGCCAATAGTGCCTCTAGGGAAGTTACTTTCGGTTGAAACGGGTGCTGGAGCAAAAGGTGTTAGCGTAACAGATGTTGAAGTATCTGGGACTGGAACAACTGGATCTGGAACAACCGGGTCTGGAACAACCGGGTCTGGAACAACCGGGTCTGGAGTAACACCTACATCACCGCCATCATCCGCGACAATAACCAAGTTAAGCTCTTCACTCACAGCATCTAGAATATCACTTGATATATTAGCTGCCGCAGTAACTCCTGAGTTTGTAAGATCTTCTACCGCAATCGTAATATCTGCATCGGTTATTTCGTCGTTCGCAAAGCTTTGAATAACTTCCAATAATTCTTCAGGTGTATCTGCGCCTTCATTCGCTGCAACTTGAGAAATAATAGTTAATAAAGTTGCGTAATTTCCAGCATCAGTATCTTCAGCTGCTTCAGTTTGAATATCAACGGGTATAACGGTTGTTGCATCAATGCCTAATGCATTATCAGCATTATATACAGTTAAGGCTGTTAATAAGCCTAAACTAGGGTTCGCTTCTGCTTCTGCTCGTTGTACTGCAATTTCAGTAAGAGGCGTTACCGCCACATCAAGACTTGATGACGTGTCAACTACAGCTCTTAACTCTGGAGCAGTTAGTGAAGCATCTGTTGCTTCATCAATGTAAGTACCACCACTACAAGCGACCACAGTTGGGCCTATATGATCAATACCTGAAAAATTAGCTACACCTGATGCAGTAGTTGTAGACGTTGCAAGAACATCAGAACTAACCGTACCATCTTCAGCTATTTCATTAAGTTCACAGGTTGCACCTGTTACTACACCCTTAACAAAAGTTGCACTCATGTCAAAGGTAGAACCAATTGTTGGTTCGTCATCACTTGAACTACTACTTGAACCACCACATGCACTTAAAAGTACAAATAGTGGCGCTAAATAAAAGCTTTTTGATTTATTATTAATGAGTAATTTATTATTTTTCCTCATAACTCCCCCTTATTATAATTTTTATATTTTCCATAACACACAACAACGCTGATTTGATATCAATCTAATCTTGTGCACTAAACAAGCTAACATCTATAAATACAAGTTGCAATACGAATGTTCTAGTATGGTAATAACATTGTTACAATAAAAAAACTCTAAGAATAACAACTTAAAGGGAGTTCGAATACGTAATAAATAGTAATATTAATCATATAGTTAAATTGAAATTCATTAATTGATGGTTGCTTTATCATAACTCTAAGGCAAGCTTTCATGATGAATTCAATTCTATTAATAAAAGCGCATATCAATCATATATTACTCTCAGCAATAAATTGATTTTTGGCATATTATTAATAATTAAAGTGCTAACTAAACTTGAAAAACCTAGTTAGAATCAACCTAACTGTTTAATGTTTTGATATTATCAAATGATAAACTAGCGTAATAATAATTAGCATCAACATAATAGGAACTCTTAGTGCCAACACCTTCATTTTCGTTAAAAAATACAATCGCAGCACCTGTAGCCAAAAAAATTCCGCATAGTATGGAAATACACAACCATCAACGTATAGATAATTATTACTGGATGCGTGACGACCAACGAAAAAATGAAACCATATTGGCGCATTTAAACGCTGAAAACGATTATGCAGATGCGCTACTAGCAGAGCAAAAACCACTAGAA
>JALZUE010000087.1 GCA_023301705.1 Alteromonadaceae bacterium
GGGTGGGCTTAAGGGTCGGTGAGATTTGTCCATTACAATGAGGACTGCGACGTAAATAGGACCAAATGTTGTTAGTAAAAATAGTGTCGGTGAGATTTGTCCATTACAATGAGGACTGCGACAATGATTGACGAGATGAGCGACAAAGACGGCATCCTTGTCGGTGAGATTTGTCCATTACAATGAGGACTGCGACTTTAAGTTAAAAAAATATCCTCCTCTCCTCTCGAAAGGTCGGTGAGATTTGTCCATTACAATGAGGACTGCGACGTTAAAAGCAAGTGGTCAGAGGCAAGGTATTAATGCCGTCGGTGAGATTTGTCCATTACAATGAGGACTGCGACTCAAAACAAAAGCAACTACGCCTTACCTTCAGCCTTTGTCGGTGAGATTTGTCCATTACAATGAGGACTGCGACGTCTGACAGACGACTTAAATAACTGAGGATAGAATGGGTCGGTGAGATTTGTCCATTACAATGAGGACTGCGACTATATATATATATATATATATATGTCGGTGAGATTTGTCCATTACAATGAGGACTGCGACTGCCGTAGGAAACTTATTTTCCATAACTTAGAATAGTCGGTGAGATTTGTCCATTACAATGAGGACTGCGACTACCGGGGAGCTAATATTGATATGATTTTAATCAGAGTCGGTGAGATTTGTCCATTACAATGAGGACTGCGACTCTCTTGTAAAAATTTCTTGCAGTTGGTCAGCATAAATGTCGGTGAGATTTGTCCATTACAATGAGGACTGCGACCAGAAGCAAGCAGTAGAGCGTGCATTAGGTACAATCAGTCGGTGAGATTTGTCCATTACAATGAGGACTGCGACTTTACGGTATCCTTTCCAATTTTCAGCGTCATATAGAGTCGGTGAGATTTGTCCATTACAATGAGGACTGCGACTGAAATAGAAACGGTAAGATTAAAGAGAGAGAACCCGTCGGTGAGATTTGTCCATTACAATGAGGACTGCGACCTTTTGCCGACGATTAGGAGGAAGTCACCGCTAACGTCGGTGAGATTTGTCCATTACAATGAGGACTGCGACTCTCTTATCATTTGAGAATACGATATGCCATGCTTTTGGTCGGTGAGATTTGTCCATTACAATGAGGACTGCGACACTAAAGACTTCACAGTCTTAGTATACACACCTTCTACGTCGGTGAGATTTGTCCATTACAATGAGGACTGCGACTTTCTTTAGTACCTACATTTACGTCTTTTGACGTTGCTGTCGGTGAGATTTGTCCATTACAATGAGGACTGCGATACCTTTTAATAATAAAGCGGTATCGCAAATTATTTCAATTTCATAAATTTTTGCCTATTAAAATATACTTTTTGCTTATTATGTATTATATTGCATAATAAAATAGGCAAAAATGATATTTGATACAGTGAAAATAAAAGATGTCAAATCAGACATGGGAGAGACGGTACGTCTACTGCGCAAAAACAGTAAACTATCGCAGCAGGACTTAGCAGATTTGTTAAATCTATCTCGTCTAACGATTCAAAACCTGGAATCGGGTAAAAATTTCACAATTGATACCTTGTTAAAAGTCTTACAACATTTTGACTTGTTGAGGAATTTAAAAACGGAAATCGCTCGCGTCAAACAGGATGCAGAGGACACTAAATCCCTCTATTGATATGGCAGTAAACGATATAATCAATGTCAAATGCTTTGGAGATATTGTCGGGAAACTTGGTTTTGATGAACAAAAAAACAAGTCTTTCTTTCAGTATGAGCCTAGCTTTTTGCAAGATGGAAAGTACAAGAATATCTTCCCTCAAACGGGTATCATCAAGCGTATCGCACAGACTCAGGTATTTAGTGGTTTTAATCAAAAGACCTTTCGAGCTTTGCCGCCACAGATAGCGGATTCTTTGCCGGATATGTTTGGTAATCTCATCTTCAAAACTTGGCTAGAGAAGACGCAAGGGGAGGGGAGACAGATTTCGGTTTTGGAACAACTCGCCTATGTAGCGAATCGAGGCATGGGAGCTTTAGAGTATTATCCTCACAAAGAAATTTCGAGAAATGCGACGATTGATTTGGAGGAAATAGTCAATATTTTCAAATTGGTATTGAATAATAAAAGAGGTGTCGCATCCGATAAGCTAGACAGCGAAGCACTTTTAAATATCTTCAAAATTGGCACATCCGCAGGTGGTGCTCGCCCCAAAATTCTAATTTCAGAACATAAAGAAACGAGACAAATCAGCCCTGGAGACTTAGAGTATTCTGATACTTATCACCATTATCTAGTTAAATTATCTGTAGACGATACCCTCGGATATGCACGAGAAGTAGTAGAATATAGCTATTATTTGACTGCCATACAGCTTGGCATTCAAATGATGCCCTCGAAACTAATTGATAATAAGCATTTTTGCACCGCCCGCTTTGACCGGCAAGATGGAGAGAAACAGCATATTTTAACAGCAACAGGTATGACTGGTTGGGACTTCAGAAGTCCCGAAATGTCGACCTATGAAAATCTATTTGAGCTGGCAATTTTCTTGAAAATCCCGCATGCTCAAATAGAAGAATTATTCAAACGAATGGTTTTTAATGTCGTTTTTTCCAATACCGATGACCATTTGAAAAATCACTCTTTTATCTATCAAAAGATAACAGATACTTGGCTACTGAGTCCTGCCTATGATTTGACTTATGCTTTAAATCCTTTATTGGCTTATACAAAAACGAGTAGGGCTTTGTCTATTAATGGAAAACGGACAGGGGTTACTAAGGCTGATTTGCTGATAGTTGCAGATACTTTTACGGTTAAGAATGCGCTGGGGATTATTGAAGAGGTGGGAGGCGCTATTCCTTTTTGGCGGGAGCGGGTTTTGGAATTAGGGCTTGAGGATTTTATTGTGAGAAAGATGGAGAGGAGTTTTGTTTTCCTGTAGACTTGTTTATTCTACTGCGACTTCTTTTTGAGATTTAGGAATTTATATGATACTATGTTTCATTTTCTATCTTCAGAACTCATTTCTTGTTGATTTTTTGAATGGGAAATGTCTACTTGTATTCCGCAATTAAGCTATTCATTCTTTCTTTTATGTCTACCATTTATTTTACGATTAATCTGAATGGAATTCGCTCCGTATGTCGAGAAACACCTCGAAGATAATTTTCCATTTTAGTAGCACCAACCATATTCATAGAATGAATGATAACCAAAGGTTTTTTTGGTTTTAAATTTATCTTTCTGATTGTACCAACGTTCTGTGATGTAACTACCTGATTTCATACCGACTAAATCATGGTCTAAAAATATCACATCGTAGCTATTTTCCTCTAATAGCGTCAGAGCCTTTTCTGCATTTTGAGCCCAGTCGGCTTCTTGATTGTCTATTTTGTCTTTGATGAAACGTTGACGGAAAGGAATATCTTCTATGATGAGTATGCGCATGCTTGGTGAGGTTTTTTGAAAAACCAATTCCCAGTTAACATAAATTCAATTATAATAACATTATTTACACGTAAATGTTTTCTCTTCGATGTCCTATCATATTACTCTATCAATTACTAAATATCCTGTCAATTATTAATCTTCATACTATTCGCAAATTTTCATGCCACAGACTTATCTTAATCGGGTTTATTTCAAAGATTATATTGTCTGCGCTTAGAAATACAGCTCGTAATTTAACATATATCGTTATCCATATTTTACAAAGTACATTTCCACTTCACCTATATTTTTAACTGTAATTTTTCCTCGTGATTCGCAATCAAAATGTGTTCTGACTAACTGGTAAGTTACTTGAGATATATTAATTTGCCCTACTTCACTTGCGGACTCTAATCGCGATGCAGTATTAACTGTATCTCCCCAAACATCGTAAGCAAATTTTTTAGACCCAACAATTCCAGCTATTACTGAACCAGTGTGTATGCCTATTCGTGCTTCAAAGAAAGG
>JALZUE010000088.1 GCA_023301705.1 Alteromonadaceae bacterium
TGTGGAGAGCGTAACTTATTAGAAAGTGTTGGCGTTGAATTTACCTACATGAAAACGGGTTTCACTTGGGAAACACAAAATAGAGAGTCTGATACTGCAGCCGCGCAAGAAGCATGGCAGGCAGGTAAAAAAATGTTAGCAGATGAAACTATTGATGTGGTATTACTCGACGAGCTTACTTACATGGTGACTTACGATTATGTTGATTTAGACGATGTGTTAACGGCAATCGCTAATCGACCAAAAATGCAGTCGGTTATTATTACTGGCCGAGCAGCACACCGAAAATTAACCGAGCTTGCAGATACAGTGAGTGAAGTGCGTAATGTGAAACATGCTTTTGATGCAGGTGTAAAAGCACAAAAGGGTTTTGATTATTAATTTTCTATTTCAAAAGTTAAATAGTGTTCAGTTTCGTGAATTTTCGAAAAACGTGACTTGTAGTAGTTTATTGGTATTACTTGTTTCATTGAGTCTTCATGCGGCTGAGCAAGTGCACATTGATAATGCAACTACCATTGATTCAGTTACTGAAAATTCAAAGGTTATTCCTTCAAAAGTTAATTATTCAGAAATCAGTAACACAGTAAGTGAAGCTAACAGCAATGCGCTTTTACTTAATACACAAGATGATTTACGTATAATTGCGTTGGCACCACATATTGTTGAAATGCTGTTTGAATTAGGGCTTGGTGATTATATTGTTGGTACCGTTGAATATGCAGACTACCCTGAACAAGCCAACAGCATTGAACGTGTCGGTGGTTATTATGGAATGCAAATTGAAAAAATATTGGCGTTAGCACCTGATATTATATTTGCATGGCAGTCAGGTAATAAAGTTGATGATTTAGCGCAGCTACGCCGTTTAAATATGAACGTAGTGTCTAGTAAGCCAGATAAGATTGATGATGTTGCTACTGAACTGCGTTATTTTTCAAAGGTTACTCATGACATTGTAGACGCTAAAGAAAATATCAGTACAGATATTAAAAAACTATTTTTAGCTAAGTTAGCACAACACACTAATACAGTGTCTGATAACTTTGAAAGTAAGTTAGCGTTTATTCGTGAGAAATATCAAGACAAAGAAAGTGTTGATGTGTTCTATCAATTATGGCCAAAACCAATGCGTACGGTGAATAAAAATACTTGGATACATCAAGTGATTGAAATTTGCCGAGGTCGTAATGTATTTGCCGATAACTCGACAGATTATCCGCAAATTAGCATTGAGAATGTCTTAGTCGCACAGCCACATATTATTATTTTACCCGATGAAAAGTCAGAAACACCTCAGCCTACAATACAATGGCAACAATGGCCTGAAATACCTGCGGTCACTGCAAATGCCTATATTGGCGTAAATGCCGATTTATTACATCGCTTTAGTCCAAGAATGTTAAGTGGTGTTGAGCAGCTATGTGCTGATATGGAAGCGTATCGTTAATATATCGTTGCATTACCCGAGTTCAGGTTACATAGTGGTTGTCTTAAACGTAAAAGCCAGTGATATAAATTATCACTGGCTTTTTTATTATGCTGAGCCGAAGCTCATTATATTTTATTCTTCAATAAAACGTACAACTGTCGCATTAAGTGTTGTTGGTAAACGGTTACCAAATTGTGTATTTGTTCTTGTATCAATAATATCAACACCCGGGTTAGCATTGTCTGTTAGTGCTAACCATAGAAAGCCGTTAACATCGATATCAAGAAAGTTAATACTTGCAGTACCAAAATCAAATACAGGCTCTGTGCTGATATCGCCAGTTGTTGGGTTAAATTGATATAGCTCTGATACAGGCGTACCAAAAGGGTCTGACGTTATATAAAAGTAACCTTGTTCAGCAGATAAAATTTCAGATGACGTTATTGTGCCTGTTGTATTATTAGGCACATCACTTGCGTTAAATAATGTGCGCAAGCTGAAGTCATTAACATCAATTTCTTCTATTTTACTTAAAGTAATATCTGATGATAAAAAAGAGTTATTTGTTGTTACATAAATTTTATCTTCAAATACTCTAAGGCTTTCATTTAGCGGGTTAAAACCAGTAAGTGGAATACCCATTAAATCATCATCTGCATTGGCATTTGTTTCAATTTCTGTATCTGTTTCAATATCAAAAACAGCCACGTATGCAGTACTTATAGAGCCAAAGTCAATTCCGAAACGTTCCAGAGCAATAAATAATTTACCATCACTAATTACACCAGCAACAGCATCGGGTGAATTAACATTAAAGCCACTATCATTACCTTCAACCACATAACTTGAAATATCTAATTCACCAATAATGTATTCTTCAACATTTGTCGCTGCTGGGTTTACAATTAATACATTATTAGCACCTAAACGAATTAAATACGCTTTAGTATCACTTACTGACACTAAAACTTGGGGGTTTCCTGATACTGAATCACCCGCTTCTTGAGTCGAGTAAGTATATATTTCACTCACTGGAGAATTTGTATCATATTTGGTAATCATATCTATTCCGCTACGACCTATGTGATATACATTTTCTTCAAAAATACTGATTGTATAATCTGTAACGCTTTGAACATAAAAGCCTTCTTCAATGTCTTGCGTAAAACCATCGGCATAAGCAACTTCAGAGCTTCCTGTGAACTCAGGTGAAACAGTTTGAACTACTGCTTGCACAGGTATGTCATTTTCGTCAAAAACGTTAATTGTTAAATCAATGCTGTCACTAAGCCCACCATTATCAGTGACAATAACTGAAATTGAGAATTCATCTATAATACCTGTATCAGTCTCAGGTCCTGTGAAAAAAGCTAACTCACCATCGTCAGATATTGAAAATAACCTAGCGTCACTGCCCTCTATAGTGAAGAAAAACTCGTTACTGTCATCAATAACAGTAAATTGTTCTACGAAAGTTGTATTTTCTACAATATTAATTGATTCATTTCCAGATATTTCTGGAGCATCATTACTACTACCGCCACCACATGCAGAAAGTAAAGTAATCGAGCTTATAAGCGCGAGAGAGGTGAATTTTTTCTTAACGTTAAATAACATTTAAAAGCCTTTTATTGATAGTTTAAGTTGAGCATTTAACCCTTGGGCAGGGCGGTTTGCTAAGTCTTGATATTGTTCGTCGAAAAGGTTGTCGACAAATAAGTTAATATTGTAAATTGATTGCTGCCAATTTAATGAAAATGAGGTGGTTTTACGTTCAGTTAAATCAGTAGGCAACAAATTTGCTCTGTCAAAATAAAGATCTTTATCTAGATTTGTCTGTATTTTTGCCGACCAATGTTGATTAATTTTATACTGTATTTCAGCACTGTATTGTTGGTGATAAACACCAGGAATATTTCTATTATCAAATGAACTAATGTCTGACGTAGTATTGCTATCAATAATATTGGTTTGAATGGTAAGTGCTAGTTTATCGGTTAAATTTGTTGTTGCTTGAAATTCAAACCCTTTTAAAGTGGCATCATTAACATTGGTAAAAGAGCCTATGCCACTACTATTGAAAATAGCGATGATGGAATTGTTATTATTTTGTTGGTAAATCGCAGAAGACACCGAAAAGGGAATAGCAAAAAATGTATGTGAAAATGAACCGCCTAAAGTAAACGTTTCAGCTTCTTCAGGTAATAAGTTGTTATTACCTCTTAATAACCCCCGGTCACCAAACAACTCAAATAGCGTTGCTGTTCTTA
>JALZUE010000089.1 GCA_023301705.1 Alteromonadaceae bacterium
TTCATTATTTTTTTCATCACTTTGTTCAGCTTGTTTTTTTAACTCATCTTCAAGTGCTTTTTTGTACTGCGCTAGTTCTTCTTCTGAAGGCTGTGATTGCTCACTTTCATTATTTTTACTACTGCTTTGTTGATCTGTTTCTTCGTTATTTTCTGACTCATTGCCTTTGGCATTGTCGCTTGATGATTGCTCAGAGCTTTTTTCTGAACTTTCTTCTGAGCTGTCGTCAGAGTTTTCACTTGAATTTTGTTCTGATTGGCTTTCAGAACTTTCTTGTTCTGAATTGTTCTCACTGTCAGCGTTATTGCTTTCTGAATTTTCACTTTGTTCATTTGAATTTGATTGTTCAGAACTTTTATCAGAATTTTCATCAGAGCTCTCATCAGACTTTTCACCTGATTTATCGCCTTCTTGATTTTGTTGCTGCTTTTGTTGTTCAAGTACTTTCTCAACAGCTTGCTTATTCGCTAATACTTCAGGTAAGTTTGGATTTTTAACCAATGCGTTATCGTATGCGGCGATGGCTTCTTCCAATTGCCCTAATTTCGCTAAACTATTACCTTGGTTATAGAGTGCTTGAGCTGAATCTTCTTGTTCAAACGCGGCTAGTGCTTCAGCAAAGTTACCATTTTTATAATGTGCGCTACCTTGCCACATACTATCTGAAAACTGCTCGGCAGCTTGCTGGTAATTTTCATTTTGATAATGCGCTTGCGCTTGTTGGTTTTGTGTTTGCCACAAGTTTTTCCAGGCATTCGTACCCGAACTAGCTTCACTGTTGTTATTGCTAGGTGCATTAACCGTATTATCTAATTTTGCACCGCTGACTACTTGTTGAGCGTAAGATTCGGGTACTTGTGAAAACCATAAACAACAAGGTATTAACGCCATTAGGCTACCTCGTCTGAAGTAGGGTAATAATAACGGAATAATTAATAGTAATAAGTAAGGCCCCATATCTTGGTATGTATCGCTGGTTGTTGAATTTTGATTTTCTTCTGAAATCTCACTAGCTCTATTATTTGCATTTTTGGTGTTATGTTGTTGTTCACCATTACTGAATGAATGTAAAGAACTGGCTAATAATGTGTTTATATCATTAGCACTGTTGGTAAGGGTTTTGTATGTACCTCGGCCTTTATTCGCAAGTAATTCTAAAGCTGATGATGTTAACTGAGGAACCACAATTGAACCTGAGTTATCTTTAAGTAATTGTCCGTTAGGTAATTTAATTGGCGCTCCATTTTGTGTACCAACCCCTAAAATATTAATATGGTGTTTTATCTTTGTAAAAAAACTACTAATTTCTTCTACGTCGTATTGGTCTGCTTCGTCAGTTAACCAAAAAATATCACCTTTAATGTGTCCTGCATTTTTTAACATGTCATCAGCCATGGTTAATGCTAATAATGGGTTACTACCTTGTACTGGCATAATGTTAGGTGCTAATTCAGGTAATAATAATTTTATATTATTGATGTCTTCGGTGAGTGGGCTAATGACAAAGCTATCGCCAGCATATGCAATTAGGCCAACATCACCTTCATTTAATTTATCTAATAAATCTAACACCTTGAAACGAGCGCGGGTTAATCTGTTTGGTGCTAAGTCTGTTGCATACATTGATGTAGATAAATCTAAGATAACCACAGCGCCTTTTTTTACATTGTAAACTGGCTGCGGTAGCTTCTGCCATGCAGGGCCTGCAAGTGCTAGTATTGTAATTAATGCAATGAAACAAGGTAGTAAAATAGAATGCTTTTGTTTTTGGTGTTCACCACTTAATAAGGTTGTGACCAAATGAGCAGGAATAACTTGTTGCCAGCCAGACTGGCTGACACGCAAGTGTTTCAACAAATAAGCAATTAGCGCTATAAGTACTAATGCTAATAGCCACCAAGGGCGTATAAAATGAAAATCAGTCAACTTTACTTCCTTAGTTGGCTTGAGAAATGAAATAAATGGCGAGATGTATACAACAAGTACATCAATGCTGTTAGAAGTGCGATACTTAAAGGCCAATAAAATAAGGCCGTTAACGGGCGTACTTGTTTTTGCTCTTGTTCTATTGGCTCTAATTCGTCAAGCAATTGGTATATTTCAGCCATTGCTTTTGTATCTCTTGCGCGAAAATAACGGCCATTGGTTGCGGTAGCTATATTGGTTAGGGTGTCTTCATCTAAATCTGCAGAAGGATTAACGCGGCGAGTACCACCAAAAAATGAGCGCTGAAGTATTTCGTCAGCACCTATGCCAATGGTGTAAATAGTGACGTTGTTTTCAACGGCTAAGCTCAATGCTTCATCAGGGCTTAATTTACCCGCAGTATTTTGTCCATCAGTTAATAATAATAGAATACGGTTACTGCTGTCTTTTTCGTCAAAACGTTTAACTGCCAGGCCAATAGCATCACCAATAGCGGTTGCTTGACCAACTAAGCCCAGTTCTGATTCATCAAGCATTTGTTTAACATTATTTCTGTCAAAGGTCATGGGTGTTTGCATGTAAGCATCATCAGCAAACAAAATTAAGCCTAATTTGTCACCTTCTCTGCGCTCAATAAATTCACCTAATACCAGCTTTATCATATCTAATCGATTGACTGCACGGTTGTTAATGACCATGTCTTCCATTTGCATACTGCCAGAAAGATCAACGGCAATCATCATTTCACGACCTTCAGATGGAATAGGTACTGCTTCACCTAACCATTGAGGTTGGCTAACCGCTAATACGATTAAGCTCCAAATAAAATACAGAAGAATGAATCTTCGTGATTTTTTTGTTGGTTGACTCATTGAACTGGTTGATGCTTGCTGCATGATAAGCGGTACACGTAAAGCGTTGTTTTGCGTTTGCTCTTTTGCAGGCAATAACATCATAATAAGAGGTAAAGGCAATAACGCTAAAAGCCACGGCAAAGCAAGGTGCATCATGATACTGCTCCTTTATCACTTGCTTGCGATGCTGATTTTGTTTGTTTAGTCGCTTTCGGTGGTAAGGCTGTTTTTAACCAATGGTTCGCTGCAGTATTAAATTCAATATTAACCGCAGATTCATTACCTTTATTGTATAAATGCTGAGTTATTGTGTTATTGAATTTCGCAAAGCTTTCCCGTTCACTTTCAGGTAGTTTATCTGTTAAGTAATTGAATAAACTTTCACCTGATAATGAAGCGATTTCTTGGCGAGGAAAGTACCCCATAGCTGCCCATTTCAATGTTGATAATGTTTGAGACAACATTGACGACGAAATATTAATTGCTTCAATGGCTTGTCTTTGAATGACTCGATTAGCTCTGTACTTCTTGATACTGGAAATTGTTATTACCAAAAATGTAATAATAATAATAGTGAGTAACCACCAACCAATAGCAACAGGAAACTGGCTAATAAGTTCAGGTGTTTGTATATCATGAGGTAACTCAATCGGTGGAGCTTGTGTTAACGGGTCCATTGTTGTGTTCCGTCTTTAATTTGATGCTCTAATGGTATTGCGGCAGAAAAGTCTAAAATACGAGCACCTGCTTTTGTTAGCAGTTGAACCTTTTGTTCTGACAATTGAGCGGTAAGTGTTTTATATTGATTAGCTGATTTTTTATCGCCTAATCGAACCGTTTGCTGTGATTCACCATCTGTCATTGCTACGGTGACTGATTTTTTTGTATTGGGTAAGCTTTGCTCTAGTGGATCAGAGACTAAACAGACTACTAATTCACAATGCTGGCTGATTAATGACAAATGTTTAATACATGATTCATCAAGTTGGTAAGCGTCTGTAATTAAATAAACCAATGAACCAGGCTTTGCGACTTGGCGAATACGTGCACAGTTTTGTTCAAATGCATGTTTATGGCTATTATCGTTAAAGCAAGGTGCTTGATGAAATTCACATAAGGTGTGTAAATAATGTAATACCCCTTGCTGACGAGTACGCGGCTTTATTTCAACATGTTTATTTTCGTTAAAGACAATGCCACCAACCCGATCACCACGCTCTTTACTATGCCATGCTAACAATGACGCAATATGTGCTGCTTGCACAGATTTAAACAATAATTGACTACCAAAGAACATTGTATGGTTTAAGTCAGTTGCAATAATCACAGGGCGTTCTACTTCTTCACGGTAGAGCTTGGTATGAGTTATACCTGTTCTGGCTGTTACTCGCCAATCAATAGAACGTATGTCATCACCTACTTGGTAATGCCTTACTTCATCGAACTCCATACCCTGGCCTTTAGTACGGGCAAGGTAATTACCAGCCATACTGCCATGCAATGCTCTTTTAGGTGCTAAGTTAATTAATTTCGCTTTATGCTGATAAGCTAATAGCTCCTTAATCGATAAGTTGACACCGTCAGTTGATAAATCATTGAGTAATTGCGTAACGCTAAGTTCTTTTGACGCTTTTTGTTTAAACCACACCATAATAATTCAGGTTATCCAACTGCAACCAATGATAAGATATGATCAAGCACTTGGTTAGCACTAATACCTTCAGCTTCTGCTTGGTAAGTTAATAATATGCGGTGGCGAAGCACGTTATGCATAACCGCTTGCACGTCTTCTGGGCTAACAAAATCACGATCGTTTAACCATGCTCGTGCTCTAGCACAGCGGTCTAAAGCAATTGTTGCGCGAGGGCTAGCGCCTAAGTTAATCCAGTTGGCTAAATCGGCATCGTATTTTTCAGGAGTACGAGTGGCAATAATTAAATCAACAATGTACTTTTCTACTGCAGGCGCCATATGAATTGATAACACTTCTTGGCGAGCAGCAAATATATCTGTTTGCGTTATTGGCTGCACTTCTGATGATGCTTGATTAAGCGCTTCACCACGGTTTAGTTTTAAAATTTCTAGCTCACTTTCTGCATCAGGGTAGTCAATTTCTAAATGCATTAAAAATCTATCAAGTTGAGCTTCAGGCAAAGGATAAGTACCTTCTTGCTCTAATGGGTTTTGAGTTGCCATTACAAGAAATAAGTCAGGTAAGTTGTAAGTCGTTTTACCAACAGTCACTTGACCTTCTGCCATTGCTTCTAATAAAGCCGATTGCACTTTTGCTGGTGCGCGGTTAATTTCATCGGCTAACACAAGGTTTCTGAAAAGCGGGCCTTCTTGGAATGTAAAAGTGCCATCTTCAGGGCGGTAAATATCAGTACCGGTTAAATCGGCAGGCAATAAATCAGGCGTAAATTGAATACGGTGAAAATCAGCTTCTACTCCTTTTGCTAATGCATTAATAGCACGGGTTTTAGCTAAACCAGGAGGGCCTTCTACAATTAAATGTCCGTTTGCAAGTAGGGCAATGAGTAAATTGTCTACTAATGACGTTTGGCCAACAATTTGGGTATATAAGTGTTTTTTTAATGAGTCAAAAGCTGATAATGACATACGTGAACAACATCCAATAAGTGAAACTAAATTTTAATTCTTGGACTATATATAAGGTTGATTAATAAGAAAACAATAAAAGTAAAAAAAAATGTAACGAAAGTTTAATCAATGGATTAAATTCATTATTTACTTAGTTTTCTGATACTGTAAATATACTGAAAAATAATGCAAAAGTTTAGTCTTAAAAGATAAACAGTATTAACGTATTGCAAAAATTTAATTTAACGATATTATCTATAATAATAACAGGTCATACCACTTAAGGAGTTCGATCATGACATCACAAACACTAACCACCTCAAAAGGTCATCGCATTGCTATTGTAGCGGGCTTACGTACACCTTTTGCAAAGCAAGCAACGGCTTTTCATGGAGTTCCCGCTGTTGATTTGGGAAAAATGGTTGTGAATGAATTGATTAACCAGCATGACATTGATCCACTCATCATTGATCAATTAGTGTTTGGGCAAGTTGTGCAAATGCCTGAAGCGCCTAATATTGCTCGTGAAATTGTATTAGGTACAGGAATGAATATTCATACTGATGCTTATAGCGTATCAAGAGCATGTGCAACGAGCTTTCAATCAACCGTCAACATTGCTGAATCAATTATTGCAGGTTATGTTGAAGTCGGCATTGCTGGTGGTGCAGATTCATCTTCTGTGGCGCCCATTGGTGTCTCAAAGAATATGGCAAAAACCTTATTAGATTTATCGAAAGCAAAAACACTTTCACAAAAATTATCTTTCATTAAACGTTTAGGCTTAAAAGATTTATTACCGGTACCTCCTGCCGTGGCAGAGTATTCAACTAAGCTTTCTATGGGACAAACGGCTGAGCAAATGGCAAAAACCCATGCAATAAGCCGTGAAGAACAAGATGCGTTAGCTCACCGTTCACATACGTTAGCTACTGAACGCTGGGCAAAAGGAGATTTAGCGGGCGAAGTGATGACTGCTTTCCCTGAACCTTATCGTCAATTTATTGATAAAGACAATTGTATTCGCGAAAACTCTCAACTAGAAAGTTATGCGCGTTTAAAGCCTGTATTCGATAGAAAACATGGCTCAGTGACAGCGGCAACTAGTACACCGCTAACTGATGGGGCGGCAGCACTTTTATTAATGAGAGAAGATCGTGCGAAAGCATTAGGTTATCAGCCACTAGGCTATATAAAAAGTTATGCTTTTTCGGCCATTGATGTATGGGAAGACATGTTAATGGGGCCAAGCTATGCGTCACCACTTGCTTTAAAAAGAGCGGGTTTAACATTACAAGATCTTGATTTAATTGAAATGCATGAAGCGTTTGCTGCACAAGCATTAGCGAATGTAAAAATGTTTGGCAGTGAAAAGTTTGCGAAAGAAAAATTAGGTCAAAGCCAAGCTATTGGTAATATAGATATGGACAAGTTTAATGTGATGGGTGGTTCGTTAGCTTATGGTCATCCGTTCGCGGCAACAGGCGCAAGGTTAATCATGCAAACATTAAATGAGTTAAATCGTAGAGGAGGGGGCATAGGTTTAACAACCGCTTGTGCCGCAGGTGGTTTAGGTGCAGCGATGATCGTGGAGACAGCGTAATGACTGAGCATTCAACAAAAGAAAACACAGTGAGCGAAGAAACGAAAAACAACAATAACTCAGCATTCTCATTAGTGCATAAAGCATCGGGTATTAGTCATTTAATTATGAATGATGAAAGTGAATCAATGAATACGCTGAAAGCCAGTTTTATTGATGAAATTTCTTGTTTAATCAAAAAAATTAAAGCCGATAGTGCAATTAAAGGTTTAATATTTGTTAGCGGTAAAAAAGATTCTTTTATTGCTGGCGCTGATATTAATATGCTTGATGACTGTAATAGCGAAGCTGAAGCTGAAACATTGTCTCGTCAAGGACAAATGATTTTTGATCAACTTGAGAACCTTAATATTCCTGTGGTGGCAGCTATTCATGGTGCATGCTTAGGTGGTGGTCTAGAGCTGGCAATGGCTTGTCATTACCGTGTTTGCTCGTTATCAGCTAAAACTTCACTAGGTTTGCCTGAAGTACAGTTAGGTCTACTACCAGGTGGTGGCGGTACCCAACGCTTACCTAAGTTAGTAGGTGTACAAAAAGCATTGGATATGATGCTTACAGGAAAACAATTACGCCCTAAGCAGGCATTAAAATCTGGTTTAGTTGATGACGCGGTACCAGTAGAAATATTGATAGATGTGGCCGAAAAGCTAATAGTCAATCAAAAGTCATCAACGAAAAAAGCGAAAAAGAGTGTTGTTAACCAGTTATTAGAAAATAATACTGTAGGACAAAACATTGTTTTCAAACAAGCAACAAAAACAGTATTAGCTAAAACAAAAGGAAATTATCCTGCGCCGCTTCATATTATTGAATGTGTTAAAGTCGGCATTCAGCAAGCTCCAGCTAAAGGTTACCAAACAGAAGCCTCATTATTTGCTAAATTAGTGATGAGTCCTGAATCAGCCCAATTGCGAAATATCTTTTTTGCGACTACTCAAATGAAAAAAGAATCTGGAGTTGAAAATGTTAAAGCTAAAAAGTTAATTAGAACTGCGGTTTTAGGTGGTGGATTAATGGGCGGTGGTATAGCCTTTGTGACCGCAACAAAAGCAAAGTTACCGGTTCGTATTAAAGATATTTCAGCACAAGGTATCACCACGGGCTTGAAATATAGTTACGACTTGTTAAACAATAAAGTGAAGCGACGCTTTATTACTAAGCATGAAATGCAAAAGCAGTTATCGTTAATCAGTGGTAATGTTGAATATATTGGCTTTAAACAAGCAGATATAGTGATTGAGGCTGTTTTTGAAGATTTAGCTTTAAAACAAAAAATGGTCAATGATATTGAACAGAACTGCCATGAACGTACTATTTTTGCTAGTAATACCTCTAGTTTACCTATTGGGCAGATAGCTTCACAAGCACAGCGCCCTGAAAATGTTATTGGCCTGCATTACTTTTCACCAGTAGATAAAATGCCTTTAGCTGAAATTATTCCTCATGACTCAACTTCTGACGAGGTGATATCAACGGTTGTCGAGTTAGCTAAAAAGCAAGGTAAAACACCTATTGTGGTTAAAGATAAGGCTGGTTTTTATGTGAATCGCATTTTAGCGCCTTATATGAATGAAGCAGCAAATTTATTGTTAAGTGGCTACCCAGTAGATGTTTTAGATAAAGCGCTAACTCGCTTTGGTTTTCCTGTAGGGCCTATGCAACTGCTCGATGAAGTTGGCATAGATGTAGGTGCTAAAATAGGGCCAATTTTACAAGCAGAGTTAGGGGAGCGCTTTGCAGCACCAGAGGCTTTTAATGTTTTAATAAAAGATGGGCGCTTAGGTAAAAAAGTTAAAAAAGGCTTTTACCAGTATCAAAAGAAAGGCTTTTTTGCGTCATCTAAAAAACAAGTAGATGAAAGTGTGTATGCCTTGTTAAATGTTAAGCCTACAGCATCAACTTTATCAAACAATGATATTGCCTTGCGTTGTGTTTACATGATGCTGAATGAAGCAGCTCGTTGTTTAGATGAAGGTATAGTTCGTAATGCGCGTGATGGTGATATTGGTGCAATATTTGGCATTGGCTTTCCTCCATTTTTAGGAGGCCCTTTTAGATATATGGACAGTATTGGTATTCATCATGTTGTGCAAAATTTAAATGAGTATGCGACTACTGATGAGCGTTTTAAACCTTGTGACAAGCTAATAAAAATGGCAGAAGCAAACGAATTTTTCTATGAGTAATAGTTGAACAACATATCAATCAACTATTTTAAAAAGTATTTTTTATAAAGGAGAAGTTAAGAGAGCTAAATGTTTATTTATGCTCTCTTTTAATTTAAATATTTATTATTTAAATTAAAAATGAATATAAAGTGTTTAACGCAAGTGTAATAAGGCACTTTTTAGTGCCATATTAGCTCTTTGTTTACTTTTTCCACCAAGTACCGGCAGGTATCTCTTTAATAGTGATTTTTGCCGCAATGGCATTTTCTTTAGCTTTTGGTTTCCACAGGTTACTAATAAGTTTAATCATTATATTTTCCTGTTGAGTAAAGTAAGTGAATAATTAAATACGAGATTTACGTAGTGTACGTCTTGATAGTTCGTTACTTTCGTCACTAATACGAGATTTACGTAGTGTACGTCTTGATAGCTCGTTGCTTTCGTCACTGATACGAGATTTACGTAGTGTTCGTCTTGATAGTTCGTTGCTTTCGTCACTGATACGAGATTTACGTAGTGTACGTCTTGATAGTTCGTTGCTTTCGTCACTGATGCGAGATTTACGTAGTGTACGTCTTGATAAAGTCGTGTTGTTATTGTCGGGTGATACATCACTAGCAGTAGATAATTCGAATGAGTTCTTTGTGATATCTATATTGTTTACCGGAGAAGTTGTTAAACCTAAAGCTAAAATTAATGAAGAGATCATGCACATATTCCTTGAGTTAATTAAAATGATTTACACAAGAAACATAGCGACATTTATACCAATATTTTAAAATACATATTAAACAATTACTTACTGTTTTTTTTGTTTTTTACTTTATTTCTATGGCAACTCAGGCTGGCTTTTTGTTTCCATATTTAGTACAAAAATAAAACATGCTAAAATAAAGTCTGCTGGTAGAGAAGCGAAGTTTTCGAAAGTATTTCCATATTAAACTATTTGAATCGAAGTTTTTTTGGATACATCTTTAATTAGCTATAGGTTAAAACTTTATAAACTCATTATAAATAATGTTACAAAACTGTTTAAAAGTTTTTAGCTAAAATATCAGTGGAGCGATAATAATGGCAATATACTTTCACTTGTATAAACATCTTCTTAATACATGTTATTAAATGAAAGTATATTGCTAGTATGTCTGATTAAAGTGAAAATGTTGTTGATTTGTCGGTTATTTGGTGTGAAAGCAAATAATTTGTAAAGTCTTTATGTGCTAAGGGTTTACTGTAGAGAAAACCTTGTAGCTGTTCACAATTCAAGCTTGCTAAGAAGTTTAATTGATTATCAGTTTCAACACCTTCAGCAACTACATCTAAACCCAAGTTGTGGGCAATAGTCACTATGGTTGCAACCATGTTTCGGCCTTGCTCTGATTCCTCAATATCATCAACAAAGGCTTTGTCTATTTTTAACGTATTAAGCGGGAATCGTTTCAGATAAGCTAATGAAGAGTAGCCGGTACCAAAGTCATCTAAAGATAAATGAATACCCATTGCTCTAATTTGCAACATTGTTGCTATTGCTTCTTTAGGTGAGTCCATTACCGTGCCTTCTGTAATTTCTAACTCTAGGTGTTTTGCAGGTAATGCGCTTTCTAATAATATTTGTGCAATTAAGTTAACAAGATTTGGTTGAGAGAACTGTACAGCAGATAGGTTTACTGCAACACGCCCATCAAATAAACCGCTTTCAACCCACTTTTTAGTGACGTAGCAGGCTTTACGTAATACAACTTCACCTATTTCAATTATTTGTCCTGTCTCTTCAGATACAGGAATAAAAACACCAGGGCTAACTATGCCATTATTAGGTGTTTGAAAACGAACTAAAGCTTCCATACCATTAACTTTACCCGTTTTTATTTCGATTTTAGGCTGGTAAAAAACAGAAAAATAATCGTCTTTTAAGCCATAGCGAATCAGGTTTTCTATTTGTAAGCGTTTAACGGCTTGTTTATTCATTGACTCATTAAAAAATTGATACTTATTACCACCTACACCTTTTGCGTGGTACATGGCGGTATCTGCATTTTTTAATAATTCTTCAGAATCTAAACCATCATCAGGGTAAAGAGCAATGCCAATACTGCTATACAATACTATTTCTTGATTTCGCGGCTTTAGAGGTATAGCAATTGTTCTTAGTATGTCTTTAGCAATTGATGTAATGGTATGTATATCACTTGTATGTTCAATGATCATACTAAATTCATCACCACCTAAACGGTATACACTATCTTTTAAACGTTTAATTTCTAATATACGTTTGGCTAATTCACATAATAAAATGTCGCCTAATTCGTGCCCCATAGAGTCATTAATTTTTTTAAAGTTATCTAAATCAAATACCAGTAAAGCATGCGGTGTTTTATTTTCAACAAGCCGAATTTGATTTGATTGGAAAAATGAACGGTTAGGTAATTCTGTTAAAGTATCAGTATTTGCAAGCTTACGCAGCTCTGCTTCATTTTTTTTACGTAAGGTGATATCTGAAAATACCCCAACAAAGTGTGATACTTTATCATGCTCATCATGAATAATATCAATGTTAATTTCGGTGGTAAATTGACTGCCATTATCATTTTTTTGTTGAATTTCGCCTTGCCAATTATTTTTGGTTAATAATTGTTTTTTAATATCTTGATTAAAACGAGCAGAATATTCACTGAAGTTCATGTAAGAACCGATAAGTTCAGATTTGTTTTTGTGAATGAGCTTTAAGTAAGCTTGGTTAACATCAACGATATTAAATTGGCGATCGTATATGACGATTGCATCAGAAATACCTTCGATGCATTTGGCAAAAAGTTTTAATTTTTCTTCTGCTTTTTTTATCTTGCTGATATTTTTTAATGTGCCTGTCATTCGAGAGGCTTTACCATCGTTAGTAAATTCTACAATTTTTCCACGATCTAATACCCAAATCCATTGTTCGTTTTTATCATGAATACGATAAGTTGCTTCAAAATATTCAGTATTTTTATCGAAGTGCTCTTTTAGTTTACTTTTGACTCTCGCGAGATCATTAATATGAATATTACTTTGCTGACCTGATAGGTTGCGCTCGCCGTCTTGAGGAAACTCTATTGCGTCCCAAATATTAGAACGGTATATTTTACCTGCGGTAATATTCCAGTCCCACATTTCATCACCACTGCCCCATAATGATAACTTTAAACGTTCTTCGCTGGCTTTAATTTGAATGTTGTATTGATTTTTATGCCTAAATTGTTGAATAAAATATGCAATGATAAAAAAGATAACCATGCAATAGCTAAATATGGCAGCATTTGATAACCAAATTGGTGGGCGAATTCTGATGATAAGTTGAGTCGACTTTTTATTATTTGGATCATAGCTATCAAACGTTTCGACTTCAAATACGTATTTACCTGCATTTAAGTTAGTGTATGTTGCTCGTCGATTATTTAAACCTGAATCAATCCAGTCTTTATCTAACCCGGTTAATTTATAGCGATAACGAATGTGTTCAGGAAGAAAGTTATTAGGAGATATAAACTCAATACTGAAAGGCGATTGTTCATACGTTAAGTTAATAATATTACTCGATTCTATATTTCGAGAAAGTGTAACGTTGTTATTCTCTTTTTTATTTATCTTAACCGCTTTATTTGCCACCAGTAGATTGGTTATTATTGGTTTTTTAATGTCATTGGTAATCGTTAGAAGTGTTAAAGGGTTAAATTCATTTACACCATTAATACCACCAAAATACAGTCGATCGTGAGATAGTTCAACGCCTGACTTTTCTAAAAAAACATTATCATTTAATAAAAAGTCTTCATTGTAACTAATAACATTTTTATCAATTAAAGATAGATAAGTTATTCCTTTATTAGTTGATATCCAAGCAGTATCATTTTTAATTAAAAATGCATTTATGAAGTTATTATTTAATTTGTTACTTTCATTAAATATAGACGTATTATTAGTTGCCAAATCAATAATAGCTAAACCTTGAGAGGTTGAGCCTAACCAAATTTTATTGTTTGAGTACTGTATCTGATTAGCTGTAGATAAGTTGAATTTGTTAATGGGTTTTATATTTACTGTTTTAAAAAATTCTTTATTTATATTAAAAGTTATTAGAGTGTTGATCGAGCTGGTGGCATAAATAGTATTTTTGTTAAGTGTAAATGTAATTATTTCAACATCATCGTCGAGTTGATATCTTATAAAATTCTCTGTTTTTTTAGAGTATTTAACTAAGTTATTTTTTTTATCTATAAACCAAATGGACTTTTCATCAGCAACTAGATTACTTGATATTTTTAAGTTACTTTTTTTTGACCAATGTTCATGCTTTATTAGACGTTTAGTTTGTGAATTATATTGATATAGGTTTTCATCACTAGCAATAAACCATAGTTCATTTTTAAAGCTAGTTAATTCGAAATAGGGTAAAGGAGCTTCTAAAGATACAGAGCTTATTTTTCTATTTAGATCAACGGATTGTAAACCAAATAAATTTGAAACTATCCATATCTTATTATCTGTAGTTTTAGCCATTGATTCAATTTGGTTATCACCATCATCACTGCTAAAGTGATGATGAAATAATATTTGGTTTCTATTAAAAAAATTGAGGTTTTTTAAACTAGAAATCCAAACATTCTTATTTATATCAACAAATATATCTAGTAATTTATTGCTTGATAATGAGTTTCTAACTGCTTTTTTATGTTTTAATATTTTAGTTTTTTGTAGTTTTTTATTTAAAATATTTAAACCATTTTCTGTTGCTAACCATATTTCATTACCAATAGTTTCAATACTTCTTATAGCATTTGAAGATAAAGTTTTATGCTTCAAGTATGTAAGACTATCGGGAAGGTTTTTTATATAATATGAACTATCATGATGATCGGTTAAGTGAACTAATAATTGGCAATTATTGCTTAAAACATACAAGCCAGTATCGGTACCTAACCAATATAAGCCATCAAT
>JALZUE010000090.1 GCA_023301705.1 Alteromonadaceae bacterium
GGCCATAGCCGAGCGCGCCTCATCAGGCAAAAGCGAGCGCGGGCGCTGATAACCTGTAATTTGCGGCGAGGATTTACCCCGCCGCATATCCGTCAATATTCCCCTCGCCATTCCTTGCGCCGCACAGGCCATCCAAAGCTTAAGCCACACAAGAAAACCACTCAGGCCATAAGAGGCATGTGTTTGCGGCTGCATATGCGCAAGTGTTGAGGATGTGTTTTGATAAATCATACCCCACCCTATCACGGGTTTAAGACTTCACTATTGAGTTTGGGAAATGTGAGACTGGGTGGGGGCTTAAGGGCGATATTTGTGAGGATTAAAGTCGTAATCGTTGATATTCTACCAAGCGTTTATCCTCAAGGTATTGGCACCGGGCAAACCTATGGTTTGCGTCGGTGTGACAGATGTAATGTATGAGTTAAATGTCTGGCGTCACACCGCTGCGATTTCATAGAAATCGCCCGGTGCCCATACTTAGGAAGAAACTAAATAGACAGTCTTTCTTTTTCGTCTGACCAAGACCACCACAAATCATGGAACCCCTCACCCACCTGCCGCATTTCTCAAAATGCTCTAGGCACCCTCTCCCTTGAGCGTTTTGGAAAAACGCAGAACTCACGTCATAGAGGGACGGTAAGGATGCGTTGCACCGACGAGGCCTCCCGCTACCCCATCATTCAAAGGGCCAACAGGAGATGGATTGCAAAACAAGTCTTGCAATGACGGGGAGGGTTGAGTGTGGTATATTTTTTTACACTCACTCAATAGTAGAAATAATTAAAAAATCAAGTTACTGCACCTTGTAATAGACTTCGTACTTCTTATTTAGTTCCAATAGAAATTGAGGCTACTATATGGGATACGAAATAGACTTTTTACCAGTAGGTGATGAAAGTAAGAGCGGAGACGCAATTACATTGCGGTATGGTGATTTAAACGGCGAACGAGGCAACCAAACAGTTGTGGTAATTGATGGCGGATTTAATGATACAGGCGAAAAAGTTGCCAAGCATTTAGCTGATTATTACAAGACTGATAAGATAGACTTGATTATTTCAACCCACCCGGACCAAGACCACATTAATGGCCTTTCGTATCTTATTGAAAACTTGACAGTTGGAGAACTTTGGATTCATCAACCATGGGATCATAATACTTTATTAGCGGATGACTTTGCAGATGGTCGCATAACTGATGATAGCATTAAAGAGCGCCTTAAAGAAAGTTTGCAAAAGGCATATGACTTAGTTCAATTGGCAGCAAAAAATAAAGTGAACATTCGAGAACCGTATACAGGGTTAAAGTACGATGAACGCTTATCTGTCTTGGGGCCTTCTTTAAATTACTATACGTCGCTTATTCCTTCCTTTGACGGTATGCCTGCTTTGAAAGAAGATGCAGATGCGAGTTCCAAGCAAAGTTTTTTCGCGAGGGCAGTGCAATATATAAAACATAAAGCAGCAGGCTGGGGCAAAGATGAATTGGATAATGAAGACACAACATCTGCGAAAAACAACTCAAGCGTAATAACTCAACTAATCGTAGATGATAGAAGAATGTTGTTTACTGGAGATGCAGGCATTACGGCTTTGTCATATGCTGCTGATGTTATCGATAAACAGCCTAATGTAGACTTGAAATTTTTTCAAATACCACACCACGGCAGTAAAAGGAATTTGGGGCCTGAAATTTTAAATAGATTGATAGGGCGTCCAGTCAATGAGGGGCAAACGCGAAACATATCTGCATTTGCATCATCCGCAAAAAAAGGTGGCCCAAAGCATCCAAGTGCTAAAGTGATAAATGCCCTTACACACCGTGGCGTTAAAGTTCTAGCTACTAGAGGAAACGCGAAATGTAGTCCTTATAATGCGCCTAAACGTGATGGTTGGAATGCAGCAATAGTTGAAGACTATCAATGGGAATACGAAGAAACGGAGTAATTTCTTTTGGAAAATATAATTAAATCAATTTCTCGATACAACATACTTAACTACCTAATACCTGGTACAATATTCTGCGTTCTATTAAGGCTCTTGACGTCCTTGGACCTAATCCAACCTGAGATTTATACGGGCGTGTTTCTATATTATTTTGTGGGGTTAATTATTAGCCGCATTGGATCCTTAATTGTTGAGCCTATCTTCAAGAAACTAGGTATAATTAGTTATGCACCCTATGCTGAATACATAAGAGCATTGAAAAACGACCCGCAAATTAGTGACTTATCTGAGGCAAATAACGCATATAGGACCTTCGCGGCGATGTGTATTATGCTGTTAGTCTCGATTATTGTTTGTTGGGGAATAGAAAGATTTCAAGTGGATGCTGGAGAGAGTTCAATATTATTAGTGCTAGCTCTAATAGTTTTGTTTATTTTCTCCCACAGAAAACAAACTTCATTTATTAAAATGAGAGTTCAAATTTCTAACGATGATTTGGATAACGGCTAAGCACTCCCCACTCTCATAAACATATAAAGATACCGTTATATCCTATTGACGCCATGCCCTTTCTGCGCCTAAAGGACTGCTAAAATTAGTATTCCCTTAAGGATTAAGA
>JALZUE010000091.1 GCA_023301705.1 Alteromonadaceae bacterium
ACACGGCTTAAGCCAGTAAGCTCATTAAATGTCGTTGTACCAGAGTTTATATCAATACCGTCCGCACCAATAAAAAGCTGATCAAAATCATAACTATGTAGTACTTGCTCTGCAACTTGTCCTTGAAACGATTCAGAGATAGGGTCCCAAGTGCCACCAGTCATTAAAATAGTAGGTGCACTTTCTAAATTATTCAGCTCATAAGCGGCGGTTAATGAGTTTGTCATTACAACCAAACCATTTTTATTTACTACATGAGAGATCAAAGCAGAGGTTGTTCGACCACTATCAATAATAATTCTATTATGGTCTTTAATTTTTTCAGCAGCAACTTTTGCTATCGCCTGCTTTCGCTTAGAGAGGTTCTCTAGTTTGGTTTCTGTTATTTCTTGCGGTAAAGGTATCGCCCCGCCATACCTGCGTAATAATAAACCACTTTTTTCTAATACAGATAAATCTTTACGAATAGTCACTTCTGAAATATCAAAACGTTTTGCTAATTGATCAACACTTGCTTCACCTTGCTGGTTCAATTCAGTGATAATAATATGACGACGTTGTTGTGTATTGCGTTTTGACAAAAAAAGCCCTTAAGTTTCGTTTCGAAAGAATTATACTTAAAAACGAAAGAAGTTCAAATAATACAGATAAAAAAAGAGCAACGTCATTGTTGCTCTTTTTATTAATTACATGAATTTATTGAATGGGTAAATGCTTATCTAAGAATGCGTTCATCGCTCTAAAGGTTTCGAGTCTATGATTATTATGACTCAAATAATGATTACCTTTATTAACTTCTACATACTCTACTGGCTTACCTTTACTTTTTAGTCTTTTAAACATTTTTTTACTTTGTTTTACATCAACAACTCTGTCTTTATCACCATGAATTAACAATACCGGCTTAGTTATTTTTTCAGCATGCTTTAATGGTGATACTTCCCATAACTCACTATAATCACTGCCTATTTGCTTTTTAACAATATCAAAATGTGTGTATCGACGATGTGATTTAACTAGGTCTTCAACATCGGTAACACCAGCAAAGCTAATAATACATTGATATAAATCAGGCGTTTTAACAGCGCCCATTAAAGCAGCGTATCCACCATAACTAGCACCAGCAATGCACACGTTATTTTTGTCGGCAATACCTTCATTAATCAACCAACGCGTACCATCTTCAACATCATCTTGCATCGCTTGTCCCCACGACCCAATACCTTGTTTTAAAAAATCATGCCCGTAACCCGATGAACCTCTAAAGTTCATTTGAAAAACAGCGTAGCCTTTATTGGCAAAAAACTGTGTCCAATAATCGAAACCATCACTATCATAGCTAATAGGGCCACCATGAGGAAAAATAATCGTTGGTAAGTTTTGAGTTCTCTCTCTGTTAGGTAATGTTAGAAAACCTTCTATTTTTAAACCATCTCTAGCCTTATAGCTAACATGTTTCTTTTTAGCTAATAACTCTGGTAATAATTTTCTATATTTATGGGCAAGTACTTTAAGACTTTTCGCTTTTTTATCACCAATAAGATAAATACCAGGTTGATTATCGTTACTTGCTAATACTATGTATTTATTACCATCTTTACTTTTATCTAATAATAAATTATCAGTATCAGGCAATGCTTTATCTATTAAACTCACTAAACTTTTATATTCTTCATCCCAATAATTATAGCCAACACCAACTATTTCACCTGTTGCTTTTGAACGTCTTAAATTACCTGTCACATCATAATTTTTATTAAAATATACCAATTCTTTAGTGAGATCTTCATCATCTAAATTTACTTTATAAATAGCATTTTTACCTTCATGTAATGCTCTTACATACAATATATTATTGTCTGCTCCAAAAGCTAAAGGCCATACCTGTTCTTTAGAAAACGCTTCAAATCTCCATAAATTTTTAAACTTACTACTAGAAGATTTTTTCTCTTTAATGGTATACGTTGTTTTATCTAAGTGAACAGCGATACGAGGGGTGTTATCAGTATCAGTTAACCACGATATAAAATTAACTTTTGCACCTATTTGTCTACGTGATTTCCCTTTATCAGTAATAGCCAATCGGTAAACACTATCGCCTACTTGATTTAAAAAACCACCTAATGACATTAAAATATGATCTTCATCATCAGGTAATAAATCAATGACATCCGTTTGAATGTTAGGTATATATTTCATTTTTCTATATATCTTATTAGCAATAACTGGAGATATTTTAAATGTATTTACATCAATTCTAAGTAAGCGGGTTTCTGTAACAGGTACATTATGTCTAACGGTAGGAAATTGAGCGGTAATCAATAGCGTATTGTTACTCGCCCATAATAAATCTGTAATAACAAATTTAGAATTTTCAATATATGAAATCTGTTTTGATTTAGCAGTATCTGTATTGTATGCCGCAATTAGAACGCCTTGACGTGCTTCCGTATTAATATGCGTTAAATATGCAATATTTTTTCCATCTGGGGCAAGCCTAACACTACTAACATCGGGCGTACTCACAATATCTTCTAATGTCAGTGATTGAGCAAAGGTAAAATGAGTATTACTTATAAAAAGTAATATTATCAATAAAAAGTACTTCATTTAATGTCCTTATTTAATGTCCTTATTTAATGGTTTATTCGTATTGTTTTTTTGGTCGCTTCCAACCACTAATATTACGTTGTTTACTGCGAGCAACGGCTAAATCATCATCATTAACATCTTTAACAACTACAGAACCTGCGGCAATAGTAACCATTTTACCTAGTTTAACAGGTGCAACTAATGATGAATTAGAACCAACAAAAGCCCCATCTTCAATAATAGTTTTAGACTTATTAACACCATCATAATTACAGGTAATTGTACCTGCACCAATATTAGCGCCCTTACCTATTTCTGCATCACCCAAATACGTTAAGTGCCCTGCTTTTGAGCCTTCACCTAATACTGACTTTTTCATTTCAACAAAGTTACCAACATGAGCGTCTCGCTTTAATTCTGAACCAGGGCGAATACGTGCAAATGGCCCTGCTGATGCCAATTCACCAATCACAGCATTTTCAATAATACTATTGGGTTTAATTTGCGCACCTTCGGCAATAATTGAATTAGTAATAATACAGTTAGCTCCAATTATTACATTATCAGCAATGGTAACATCACCTTCAAAAATACAATTAATATCAATAGTAACTTCTTGACCAACAATAACATTGCCACGAATATCAATTCTATTAGGGTCTCGTAAGCTAGCACCAGCTATCATTAACTCTTCTGCTTTACGTAATTGATATGCCCGTTCTAAAGCAGCGAGTTGAACGCGATTATTAGCACCTTCTACTTCAATTTCTGAATCAGGATGAGCAGTCGCAATAACTTTTCCTTCACCGTGACAAGCAGCAATAATATCAGTTAAGTAATATTCGCCTTGCGCATTATCATTAGATAAATTACTTAACCAACGTTTTAAATCGCCACCATTTGCTAATAAAATCCCAGTATTGCACTCATTTACAGCTAATTGTTCAGCATTAGCATCTTTTTGCTCTACGATACCGACAACCTCATTATTATCACGAATAATACGTCCGTAGCCTGTTGGTTTAGCAAGTTTAACCGTTAATAAGGCCATGCCATCAACAGGTTTTACAGCAATAAGTTGTTCTAAAGTGCTTACTTTCGTTAATGGTACATCACCATATAATACTAAAACATCTTCATCATCTTTGAGAAATTCAGATGCCATGTCAACAGCATGACCCGTACCTAACTGTTCAGTTTGTTCAATAAAAGTTAACTCATTACCCGTGTAATTAGTTTGTAATTTTGCTTTTAAAACATCACCACCAAAGCCATAAACAACATAAATATTTTCAGCATTCACTTGTTTCGCTGTATTAATAACATGGCTTACCATTGGTTTTTCTGCAATTGGGTGAAGTACCTTAGGAAGAGAAGAGCGCATACGAGTACCTTTACCCGCAGCTAAGATAACAACTGAAAGAGACATATTAAATCCGTTATATTTTTCATATTAAATAGCTAATGTTGATTATTGTAACCTTGTTTATTATTTCGGTGTAGCAATAAATAACTCACTGAGTACATTAAATATTAGGTAATAAAAAAGCGACCCAAAGGTCGCTTTTAATCACTAAAACTTAGTGTTGGTATTTACAACGGTGTGTTGCTTATTTGCTTGTTGCTTGGATTACACGTAATTGTGCAACAGCACGAGCTAATTCAGCAGCAGCTTCTGCGTAGTCTACGTCACCACTTTGAGCGTTTAAATGCTCTTCAGCACGTGATTTAGCTTCTTGTGCGGCTTGTTCATCTAAATCGTCAGCACGCGTAGCTACATCAGCTAACACGGTAACACTATTTGGTTGAACTTCTAACATACCGCCTGATAAATAAAGAACTTCTTCTTCGCCGCCTTTTTTTACAATGCGAGCCATACCAGGTTTTAGTGAGGTCAATAAAGGAGAATGACCAGGCATAATACCTAATTCACCTTCACTACCCGTTATCTGTAATGATTCAATGCTACCAGAAAACAATGCTTCTTCTGCACTTACTACATTAAGATTTACAGTAAATGATGCCATGTGACCTCCTGCTAATAACTTTCTAAAAACCTAAGTAATTACTTAGATTTCTCAAGTGCTTCTTCAATAGAACCAACCATGTAGAAAGCTTGCTCAGGTAAATCATCATATTCACCAGCTAGTAAACCTTTAAAGCCACTGATAGTGTCTTTTAATGGTACATACTTACCAGGTGAACCTGTGAATACTTCAGCTACGAAGAACGGTTGAGATAAGAAACGCTGGATCTTACGAGCACGGTTTACTGATAACTTATCTTCTTCAGATAACTCATCCATACCCAAGATAGCGATAATATCTTTAAGTTCTTTATAACGTTGTAATGTTGATTGAACACCACGAGCAACTTCATAGTGCTCAGCGCCAACTACTAACGGGTCTAATTGACGAGAAGTAGAGTCTAATGGGTCAATCGCAGGGTAAATACCTTGCGAAGCAATATCACGTGAAAGTACTACTGTTGCATCTAAGTGAGCAAAGGTAGTTGCAGGACTTGGATCCGTTAAATCATCCGCAGGTACATATACCGCTTGAATTGACGTAATTGAACCAGTCTTAGTTGACGTAATACGCTCTTGTAATACACCCATTTCTTCAGCAAGTGTTGGTTGGTAACCTACAGCTGAAGGCATACGACCTAGAAGTGCAGATACTTCAGTACCAGCTAAAGTGTAACGATAAATATTATCAACGAAGAATAATACGTCACGACCTTCATCACGGAACTTTTCAGCCATTGTCAAACCAGTAAAGGCAACACGTAAACGGTTTCCTGGAGGCTCGTTCATTTGGCCGTAAACTAACGATACTTTATCAAGTACGTTTGAATCGTTCATTTCATGGTAGAAATCGTTACCTTCACGAGTACGCTCACCAACACCAGCGAATACAGAATAACCACTGTGCTCAATAGCGATGTTACGGATAAGCTCCATCATGTTAACGGTTTTACCAACACCAGCACCACCAAATAAACCTACTTTACCACCCTTAGCGAATGGACAAACTAAATCGATTACTTTGATACCAGTTTCTAGTAATTCACTCGACATTGATTGCTCAGCATATGCTGGCGCTTCACGGTGAATTGACCATTTTTCATCTTCGCCGATTGGGCCAGCTTCATCGATAGGCTCACCCAATACGTTCATGATGCGACCCAATGTTTTTGTTCCTACTGGAACTTGGATGTTATCACCTGTGTTTACTACATTCAGACCACGACGCAAACCGTCTGATGAACCCATTGCGATAGCACGAACTACACCACCACCAAGTTGCTGTTGTACTTCTAGTACTAAGCCACTAAGGTCACCTTCAGTTACATTTAATGCATCATAGACCTGAGGTACAGCATCTTGTGGGAATTCTACATCCACAACTGCGCCAATTATTTGGACGACTTTACCTGTACTCATGTTTAATCCTCTAATCTTTTGCTCTTATTTACTAATAAAATAAACCAAGAACCGTTGCCTATACCGCAGCAGCACCAGCACAAATCTCACCCAACTCTTGAGTAATGCTTGCTTGACGCGCTTTATTGTATACCAATTGTAAATCATCAATTAAATCACCCGCATTATCAGTTGCAGCTTTCATTGCAACCATACGAGCAGCTTGCTCACATGCGAGGTTTTCAACCACACCTTGATATACCTGAGATTCTGTATAACGAACTAATAATTGATCAAGTAATACTTGAGCATCTGGTTCGTATAAATAATCCCAGCGATTTTGAATTGCTTCATCATCAGATTTAGGCAAAGGTAAAAGTTGATCGATTGTCGGCTGTTGCGTCATGGTATTTACAAATTTATTGTAAACCACATACAACTTATCTATCTCACCGTTATCATAAGCGTTTAACATAACCTTCACACTACCAATTAAATCAGTAATTGAAGGGTTATCGCCTAAGCCAGAAATTTGTGACGTGATATTCGATCCCATGTTGTTGAAGAAAGCGCTTGCTTTACTACCAACAACACCAAAATCTACGTCAGCACCCTTTGATTGCCATTCACCAGCATCAACAAGTACTTTTTTGAATAAATTAATATTCAAACCACCACACAAACCACGGTCAGTAGAGACAACGATATAGCCTACGCGCTTAACTTCTCGTTCTTCCAAATAAGGATGACGATATTCTAAGTTACCAAGCGCGATGTGACCGATCACATTTCGCATATTTTCAGCGTATGGACGTGAAGAAGCCATTGAATCTTGCGCTCTGCGCATTTTACTAGCTGCTACCATTTCCATTGCGCTGGTGATCTTCTGTGTGTTTTTTACACTTCCGATCTTCGATTTTATCTCTTTACCACCGGCCATGACTATCTCTCCGAAAAGGTTAACTAATTACCAAGTTTGCGTCGCTTTGAAAGATTCAATAGCTTTAGCAATACCTGCTTCAATATCAGCGTTGTAATCACCCTTTTCGTTGACTTTAGCCATCAACTCAGCTTGTTCGTTACCCATATATGAACGTAATGCTTCATCAAAATCAACAATTTTGCTAATTTCTACATCGTTCAAGTAACCTTTTTCAGCTGAGAATAAAGACACAGCAGTTTCGGCTACAGATAACGGACTAAACTGTTTCTGCTTCATCAATTCAGTAACACGTTGTCCATGTTCTAATTGAGCACGAGTAGCATCATCAAGATCTGATGCGAATTGAGCGAAAGCCGCTAATTCAGCATATTGAGCTAGTGCTAAACGAATACCACCGCCTAACTTCTTAATGATTTTAGTTTGTGCAGCACCACCAACACGAGATACAGAGATACCAGCGTTAACAGCAGGACGAATACCTGAGTTAAACAGGTTAGATTCTAAGAAAATCTGACCATCAGTAATTGAAATAACGTTAGTAGGTACGAATGCAGATACATCACCCGCTTGTGTTTCAATAATTGGTAATGCAGTTAAAGAGCCTGTTTGACCTTTTACTGCGCCATTAGTGAACTTCTCAACGTATGCTTCGTTTACACGAGCAGCACGTTCTAATAAGCGAGAGTGAAGATAGAAAACATCACCTGGGTATGCTTCACGACCTGGCGGACGACGTAAAAGTAATGATATTTGACGGTAAGCAACAGCTTGCTTAGACAAATCATCATATACGATTAGTGCATCTTCACCACGGTCACGGAAGTATTCACCCATTGTACAACCAGAATAAGCTGATAAGTATTGTAAAGCAGCAGCTTCAGAAGCAGATGCAACAACAACGATAGTATTTTCTAACGCGCCGTGCTCTTCTAAACTACGTACTAAGTTAGCAACAGTAGAGGCTTTTTGGCCAATTGCTACATAAACACACTTAATGCCAGTGTTTTTCTGATTGATAATTGCATCTAGTGCAATTGCTGATTTACCGATTTGACGGTCACCAATGATAAGTTCACGTTGGCCACGACCAATTGGAATCATAGAATCGATTGATTTAATACCTGTTTGAATAGGTTGATCAACAGATTTACGTTCAATAACACCTGGTGCTAATACTTCAACTGGTGCGAAACCATCGTTATCGATAGCGCCTTTACCATCAATTGGTTCACCTAAAGTATTTACAACACGGCCTAATAAGCCACGTCCTACTGGTACTTCTAAAATACGACCAGTACCTTTTACTTTTACGCCTTCAGCTAGATCCGCATAAGGACCCATAACTACTGCACCTACCGAATCACGGTCAAGGTTTAACGCAATAGCAAAACGACTGCCAGGAAGTTCGATCATCTCGCCTTGCATTACATCAGCAAGACCATTGATACGGATGATACCATCAGTTACAGAAACGATAGTACCTTCGTTACGAGCTTCGCTGACAACGTCAAACTTTTCAATTCTACTTTTGATAAGTTCGGCGATTTCAGTGGAATTCAGTTGCATGCTCTGTTCCCCGTTAATATTGTAGTGTTGTTGCTAAACGGTTCAATTTACCTTGTATAGAACCATCAATGACGATGTCACCGGCTTTAATAATTAAGCCTGAAACAATATTTTTATCAACAATACAATTGAGCTTTACTTTACGATCAAAACGCTTAATAAGCGCAGCACTAATGCTTTCTTCTTCAGCAGTTGATAATTCAACAGCTGAAGTAACATCAACAGAAATAGTTTTTTCATATTCAGCTTTTAATTCACCAAATTGAACCACTATTTCAGGTAGTGCTGTTAAACGTCCGTTTTCGGCTAAAACCTTAATAAAGTTTTGACCATTGCTATTGAGTTGATCTTCACATACACCTAAAAATAGTGTTTGTGCTTGATCTGCAGATACATTACCTGAAAGGAAAGTATCTATAGTTTCATTTTTAGAAACTTCGGCAGCAAATACTAGCATTTCATGCCAAGTATCAATTGCATTTGCTTCAACAGCATATTCGAACGCAGCTTTTGCGTAAGGACGAGCGACGGTTGTCAATTCAGACATTAGCTCTTCCCCTCTTAAAGTTCAGCTACAAGTTTATCTAAGATGTCGCTGTGTGCAGCAGCATCAATTGAACGCTCAAGAATTTTCTCGGCACCAGCAACAGCTAGAACTGAAACTTGCGCTCTAAGTTCTTCTTTTGCTCGATTACGTTCAGACTCAATTTCTGCATGACCAGAAGCTAATATTTTAGCTTTCTCAGCTTTCGCTTTATCAGCAGCTTCTTCTACCATTTGTGCTTCACGCTTCTTCGCAGATTCAATGATTTCAGCCGCTTGTACTTTGGCTTCTTTCAATTGTGCAGTAGCTTTCTTTTGAGCAAGCTCAAGATCTTTAGCAGCACGGTCAGAAGCAGCAAGTCCATCAGCAATAGTTGCTTGACGAGCTTCGATAGCACCAATAAGTGGTGGCCATACATACTTCATACAAAAAAGTACGAATACAGTAAATGCGATTAATTCACCGATTAGGGTAGCATTAAGATTCATTTATGTATCTCCTTAAATTCGCGTTAAAAACAACTTAAAAATTAAGCACCAACAGCGAATAATAAGTATAAGCCGATAGCAACACCGATCATTGCGATAGCATCAATAAGACCCGCTACAATGAACATTTTTACTTGTAATTGAGGCGCTAATTCAGGTTGACGAGCAGCAGATTCTAAGAACTTGCCACCAAGTAGACCAAAACCAATCGCAGTACCAAGAGCACCAAGACCGATTAATAGAGCAACAGCGATATATAACATATTTATCTCCGATTATTTAAGTTAAAGTTATAAAGTTAAAAAGTAATTCTATTTTAGTGTTTAGCGTACTAGTGATCTTCGTGCGCTAAACTTAAGTACAAAATTGTTAGCATCATAAAAATAAATGCTTGTAATGGAATAACCAATAAATGGAAAGCTGCCCATAAAAAATGTACTGGTAATTGGAATAAACCAATTGTAGCTATTAATAAGAATATTAACTCACCAGCATATAAGTTACCGAATAAACGTAATGCTAACGAAAGTGGACGAGCTAATAAAGTAACCATCTCAAGAATAAAGTTCACTGGATATAAAGCCCAATGACCAAAAGGTTGAGTTGTTAACTCTTTGATAAAACCGACAACACCTTTAACTTTAATTGAATAGTAAATAATAAGAATAAATACACCTAAAGCTAAACCAAATGTTAAGTTTGGATCTGTTGTAGGTACCGATTTCATGTGAGCTACACCAAACATTTCAAAAATACGTGGAATTAAATCAACTGGAACCCAATCCATACTATTGATCAATAAAACCCATACAAAAATGGTTAACGAAAGTGGTGCTATAACTGGATTATTTCCATGAAAAGTGCTTTTAACACTATCATCAACAAATTCAACAATCATTTCTACAGCACATTGCAGCTTGCCGGGTACACCCGTACTTGCTTTTTTTGCCACCGAACGAAAAATGTATAAAAAGACTATACCTAGAAATATTGACCATCCTAGCGTATCTATATGAAGAGCCCAAAAGCCTTCTCCAATAGTTAGATTTTGCAAGTGATGTTTAATATATTCTTGGCTGGTTATTTCAGCACCTGGAGCCATATTAAATTACCCTAATGATTAAAGTTTAAATAAAATTGGTGTTAGTAACGACATCATCATTACTATAAAAAATGTTAAAAATAAGGGTACAGGTGAAATAGGTAAAAATTTAAATGCCAATGCAAATAAAAGTGCTGTTAACCCCAATTTTAATTTTTCGCCCATAAAAAAAGACTCCATGACTTTTTTTGACGAACTTGCTCCTGCATATTTAAATGCTTTATACGCAAATACAAGGTTAGGGATAATACTAATAAAACCACCACACAATGCAGACTGTGCAGCGTTTAATCCCCAGTTAAAAAATACAATTACGGTTATCAATATAGTTGTAATTAGTGAAAAGAAAAACTGAATGCGCACTAATTTTTTGCCTGGCTGTATTAATAGGTTAATCACCTGACACTCCAAACGAATATTTTCGTAATTCTTATATTTTTTTTTAGATAGTTTTTATCTTTACAAAACCTGCGCAAGTATACTCATGTAAGCTTTTTTTGCAACATATTAGGGCAACTATCAATAACTTTTATATTAAAAATAACAGTTGCCTATTATTCCTCTTAGAATGAACGGAATCTAGCTACAATTGTGTCTAATTCATCTAACGTATCATAAGAGATAACCATTTTTCCTTTGCCTTTTTTATTATGTGATATAGCAACAGCTGCACCAATTTTATCAGTCAAACTTTTTGCCATTATCTCAGCATTTTTATCTTTAGGTTTTTCTTCAACTGTTGTTTGTGGTGCTAATACTTTTTTAACTAAGTTTTCAGTTTCTCTTACTGTTAACTCTTTTGCTGCAACTGTTCGTGCAACTTCTGTTTGTAATTGCTCGTCTAATGTTAACAGGGCGCGTGCATGACCCATTTCAATATCACCACGTTCTAATAATGTTTTAACATCATCATTAAGTTTATTTAAACGTAATAAATTACTGACTGTTGTGCGTGATTTACCTATAGCTTCAGCGACTTCTTGATGGGTTAATTGAAATTCATTCATTAAACGTTCAAGTGCAACAGCTTCTTCCATAGCATTTAAATCTTCACGTTGAATATTTTCAATTAATGCAATAGCAACAGCAGACTCATCGGCTATTTCTTTTACTAAACACGATATTTCTGTTAATCCAGCAAGCTTTGCCGCTCTCCAACGACGTTCACCAGCAATAATTTCATATTGTGCATCTGCAATTTTTCTAACCACAATAGGCTGAATAATACCTTGTGTGCGAATTGAGTCGGCTAATTCATCAAGTGCATCAGGTGACATGTCTTTACGAGGTTGATATTTACCTGGCTGCAACAATTCAAGTGCAAGTGTTTGTAATTCATTAATTGGTTGATTAAATTCATTGGTGTTTGATTCAACTACTGACTCATTAGCACTTTCAGGTGGTATTTGGGGATCGCTAGGTGTTGCTAATAAAGCATCTAAGCCTCGGCCTAAACCTCTGCGCTTTGATGGGCTCATATAAATCCTTTAAATTTTGCAATTATATTCATTATTATTTTTTATTGTCGCTTTAATACTTCACCCGCTAATGCGAGATATGCTTTAGCACCTGTTGAAGATTTATCATAATACATCGCAGGAGCTCCAAAACTTGGTGCTTCAGCTAAACGCACATTACGAGGAATAACAGTACGATATACTTTATCACCAAAGTGACGCTTTAATTGCTCTGATACATCGTTAGCTAAACGATTACGAGGGTCGTACATGGTGCGTAATATACCTTCGATATATAAATCACCATTAACTACAGATGTTAATTGAGAAATAGTATCCATTAATGCTGTTAACCCCTCTAATGCATAATATTCACATTGCATTGGCACTAAAACAGAATTAGCTGCTGTCATAGCATTAACGGTTAACATATTTAAAGAAGGAGGGCAGTCAATGATAATAAAGTCGTAATAGTCATTAACAGATTTTAATGCATTTTTGAGTTTTTGTTCTCTGGCAAAAACTGTCATTAATTTAATTTCAACTGCTGTTACATCAGAGTTAGCTGCGATTAAGTCATAAATACCGGAAGTGTTTTTAACAATCACTTCATTAATTGGTTTATCTTCAACTAATAATTCATAGCTTGTTGATTCAACATCATATTTATCAACACCACTGCCCATAGTGGCATTACCTTGAGGATCAAGGTCAATTAATAGAACTTTGCGTTTAGTTGCTGCTAATGAAGCAGCTAAATTCACTGAGGTAGTTGTTTTACCAACACCTCCTTTTTGATTAGCAACTGCTATTACTTTTCCCACAAAATCTACCCATTAAATGTATTGTTAAACAATACGTTGTTATTTATTTTTTACTAATTGTATAACATGTCTTTGTGCATCAAGTGTAGGTACTTTAATTTCATGCACTTGTTCAAGATGAATATGTTCAGGTAATTGCGATAATTCATCTGTAGGCTCTACACCTTTTAATGCATAAAAATGAGCACCGTTAGGTATTAAATGTTCACACCAATTTATCATATCAAGTAAAGAAGCAAATGCACGGCTTAATACACCATCAAATTGCTGTTCTTGGTAATCTTCTACTCTTGATAATACTGGTGTAACATTTTCAAGTTTTAATTGAAAAACAACTTGGCGCAAAAATGTAATTCTTTTACCTAAGCTATCTAATAATACAAAGTTTTTCTCAGGATACAATATCGATAATGGTATTCCTGGTAAACCAGGACCTGTTCCAACATCAATAAAATTTTTTCCTTTAAGTACATCTCCAACCATTAAACTATCAAGTATATGTTTAACAAGCATTTCTTCCGGATCACGCACAGAAGTGAGATTATACGCTTTATTCCATTTATTTAACAATTCAACATATTGAATTAATTGATTAATTTGTAAATCAGTTAATTTTAACGAAGTTTTTGAAAGTAAATTCTCTAGTGTTGATTTTAACGCCATAATTAATTGATTAAACCTTAAGCAGACTTACGTAATAAGCCATGTTTTTTTAAATAAACAAGTAATAAAGAAATTGCTGCTGGTGTAATTCCTGAAATACGAGAAGCTTTACCAATAGTTTCAGGTCTTGCATCTGATAACTTAGCAACAACTTCATTTGATAAGCCCGAAATTTGGCTAAAATTAAAATCAACGGGAATAAGCGTATTTTCATGACGCTTCTTTTTTTCTATTTCATCAAGCTGTCTATCAATGTAACCAGCATATTTAATTTGAATTTCAACTTGCTCTGACGCTTCTTTATCAGCCAAGGCAGGGCCCAATAAATCAATTTTCACTAAATCATTATAATTAACTTCTGGACGCTTGATAATGTCAGCCAAAGAAGCCTCTTTGCTAATAGGTGTTTTCAGTAATGTATTTAAATCATTTACGGCAGGGTGGTCTTTATGAATCCATGTTGATTTTAAACGTTGACGTTCTTGTTCAATATTTTCCATTTTTTCATTAAAGCGTTTCCACCTTGCATCACATACTAAACCTATTTCACGGCCTTTTTCTGTTAAACGTATATCTGCGTTATCTTCGCGTAATAACAAACGGTATTCCGCTCGTGAAGTAAACATACGGTATGGTTCTTTAGTGCCTAGTGTTGCTAAGTCGTCAACTAGTACACCCATGTATGCTTGATTACGTTCCAAAATTAAAGGTTCTTTTTCTTGTACTCGAAGGGCAGCATTGGTGGCAGCAATTAAACCTTGGGCACCAGCTTCCTCATAACCTGTTGTTCCATTAATTTGACCAGCAAAATATAAATTAGTAACAAATTTACTTTCTAATGTTTGTTTTAAATCACGAGGATCAAAAAAGTCATACTCTATGGCATAACCAGGCCTTGTAATATGTGCGTTTTCAAAACCCTTAATTGATCTAACAAGATCCATTTGTACATCAAACGGTAAACTCGTAGATATACCATTAGGGTAAATTTCATGTGTTGTTAAACCTTCTGGTTCAACAAAAATTTGATGTGAATTTTTTTCAGAAAAGCGGTGTATTTTATCTTCAATAGAAGGGCAATAACGTGGTCCAACTCCTTCAATTACACCTGTATACATTGGTGATCTATCTAAACCTGATCGAATAATATCATGTGTTTTTTCATTAGTATGCGTTATGAAACAAGGTACTTGTTCTGGGTGATCCTCTTTAGAGCCCATAAATGAAAATACAGGCCTTGGCGTATCACCAGGTTGTTTTTCCATGACTGAAAAATCAAGTGTTCTAGCATCTAATCTTGGTGGTGTGCCGGTTTTTAAACGATCCATTCTAAATGGCATGTCTCGCATGCTTTTAGCTAAGTTTACTGATGCAGGATCGCCAGCTCTACCGCCTTGATAATTATTTAAGCCGATATGTATTTGTCCCGCAAGAAAAGTTCCAACGGTTAATACAACGGTTTTACCTTTAAATTTCAAGCCCATTTGTGTTGATACACCAACGACTTGATCGTCTTCTAAAATAAGATCATCACAAGGTTGTTGAAAAATAGTGAGGTTAGCTTGGTTTTCTAAATAATTACGAACAAATGATCGGTATAACACACGATCCGCTTGCGCTCTTGTTGCTCGTACTGCAGGGCCTTTACTTGCATTCAACGTTCTAAATTGAATTGCTGAATGATCAATAGCCGTTGCCATTAAACCACCAAGTGCATCGATCTCTTTGACTAAATGTCCTTTGCCAATTCCACCAATTGCTGGATTACACGACATTTGGCCTAATGTATCGATGTTATGAGTTAACAATAATGTTTTACAACCCATACGAGATGAGGCTAATGCTGCTTCTGTACCAGCATGACCACCACCAACAACAATTACATCAAAAGAGTCTTGATACCACATTTTTAAAACCTGTGACTTAAATTTAAGGGCAGTTATTTTAACTTTTTTTATGGCTGAGGGGAATGCTAAATGTTTTAAATTTTGAGAAGTGGATCTTTAATAAAATATAAGATCTATTTAAAGATCTTTATTACTATTACTATTAGGATCATGGTTTTCTGTTGATAAGCCAAATTTCCTTATATAGATCAATAGACTTATAAGGATCTTAAGTTGTGATCAAACCTTGATCAACTCTAGTATAAAGCTTTGATAAAGTACTGTTTTATCCACAGCCAAAGATCGTGTTTTTTTAATGTACGGGTTATTAAGATCTAATTCATCTAGTAATACATAAGTTATTCACAATAATAATAAAAAAAAGTTATTTAATAGTATAAGTTGTGAATAAGTTCATGATAAGTGATCTTTATGATCACTTAACCATTGTTGACTGTTTAATTCAGGATCTATATCTTGATCCATATCTAGCGTTAATAACTCGATCTTTTGTTTACAACCTTTTGTTACTAAAAGTTTTTTTATATTTTTAGCTGCCATACAAAAGGTATCATAATTAGAGTCACCAACACCTATAACTAAAAAAGGGGTGTGGGTAAGATCATATTCACAGGTTTCTAGATCTAAAATAAACCGTTGTATGTTGTCAGGGTAATCACCTGCGCCATGTGTTGATGTACATACTAACCATGTTTGATCTTTGTATGGTATTTCAGCAATATTAGGTGATAAATGTACTGTTGCTTCATGCCCAAGTTCTATTAATGTCTCTTCACATGCTTCTGCAACATACTCTGTTGTGCCTAACATACTGCCTACGATGATTTGAAATGAAGCCATAAAAGGTCTCTATATTGGAAAATTTATTGGATGATATTCGTTATTTTAGCACTTAATATTAATTTTGAACGGGCTAAAATTTAGTTTGTTTAGTGTATTTTTAAATGGAAAATTGATTATATATTTTCAGTTTTGAGCGTAGTTTTAATGAAGTAACGAAATAAAAGGTGGGCTCGTTACTTCACTGAGTAGTTTATTTAATCCAAGTTAAGGTTATTTACCAATACAAAATGAAGAAAATATTTCACCAAGCAAATCGTCGTTAGTAAATTCGCCGGTTATTTCATTAAGTGCTTGCTGACATAAGCGTAATTCTTCAGCTAATATTTCACCCGCTACGTATGACTCAAGCTGATCAAGACCAATAATAAGATGGTGATAAGCATTATCTAAAGCTACTAAGTGGCGGCGTCTTGCCATAAAACCACCTTCCATATTACCTTGATAGCCCATCACTGTTTTAAGGTGCTGTGTTAGTTCATCAAGCCCGTTACCTGTTTTTGCTGATAGCGTGACAATTGATGTATTGTCTTGTTCGGTAATACCTGTACTCACGTTACTGATATCGGCTTTATTTCTTACAATAGTGACGCCAATATTTTCAGGTAATTGCTCAAAGAACTCAGGCCAAAAGTTTTGTAAATCGGTATTTATGTTCTTTAAGTCAGTGTTACTTGAATCAACCATTAATAGAATTCTATCGGCTTGCTTTATTTCTTGCCAAGCACGTTCAATACCTATTTGTTCTACTTTGTCAGGGCTTTCACGTAAACCTGCGGTATCTATAATGTGTAATGGCATGCCATCTATATGTATTTGTTCAGACAGTACGTCGCGCGTTGTACCTTCAATGTCAGTGACAATTGCAGATTCTTTACCACTTAATGCATTTAATAAGCTTGATTTGCCAGCATTAGGTCTACCAGCAATAACTACGCGCATACCTTCACGTATAATACTGCCTTGTTTAGCCTTATTTTGTGTTATTTTTACTTGTTCAATAATTGCTTTTAAACTATCTACAACTTTTTTATCTGCTAAAAAGTCAATTTCTTCTTCAGGGAAATCTATTGCTGCTTCAACATACATACGTAAATGAATAACATTTTCAACTAACTCGTGAATTAGCGTTGAAAAGTCACCTTGTAAAGAATGTAAAGCACAGCGAGCTGCTTGTTCTGAGTTTGAGTTAATTAAATCAGCAATGGCTTCTGCTTGCGTTAAATCAAGCTTGTCATTTAAAAAAGCTTGTTCACTAAATTCTCCAGGATTTGCCATTCTAATTTTTGGTAAAGCGACTATTTCTTTGAGAAGCATATCAAGCACAACAGGCCCACCATGGCCTTGAAACTCAATAACGTCTTCACCAGTAAATGAATTAGGTGCTTTAAAAAATAAGGCAATACCTTGATCGAGTATTTGTTGATTATTGTCATGAAAAGGCAAGTATTCTGCTTTACGAATTTCAGGTACTTTTCCTAATATTGCTTTCGCTGCATTTTTTGCTTCAGGACCAGAAACACGAATTATACCAACACCGCCCCTTCCTGGTGCTGTTGCTTGTGCTGTAATGGTTTCTTGGTTTGATATTACTTCAGTCATAACTATGCCTTATATTCTTCTAACAAACATATTTTACGTGATTGCGACGATATTACCTATTGTTTGTAATGATTAATTGTAACGCAAGAAAAAGGCGACCATAAGGTCGCCTTTTTAATGAATACTTGTTTATTTAGTATATTAATTTTTCGCTTTTAATTTCGCTTTTGCCATACCTGCAAATATAATTTTCATTTGCACTATTGAAATTAAATTACTAACTAACCAGTATAATACTAAGCCAGCAGGGAAAAAGAAAAAGAATACAGAGAATACCACAGGCATATACTGCATAATTTTTTGCTGCATAGGATCTTGTATTGTCATTGGTTGCATTTTTTGCATAACAAACATACTTAAACCCATTAAAGCAGGTAAAATATAATAGGGATCTGAAGATGATAAATCATGTATCCATAAGCCAAAGGTTGCATGGCGTAATTCTACACTTTCTAAAAATACCCAATATAAAGCTAAGAAAATAGGCATTTGAACAACAATAGGTAAACAACCACCTGCAGGGTTTACTTTTTCTTTCTTATAAAGCTCCATCATGCCCTGAGACATTTTTTGGCGGTCATCACCAAAGCGCTCTTTTAATTGGGTAATTTTAGGTTGTAGTTCACGCATTCTAGCCATTGACGTATATTGCGCTTTAGTTAATGGGTACATTGCACCTTTCACAATAATTGTGATTAGTATAATCGCTATACCCCAGTTAACCACTACACTTTGAATTGCTGTTAACAACCAAAATAATGGCTTACTAATCATTGATAATATGCCGTAATCAACTGTTAAATCTAAACCATCAGCAATATTTTCTAATGCTTCTTGGTTTTTAGGGCCAACGTATAGTGTTGCTGAAGTAGTCGCTTGGCCATTAGCTGCAATAACAACAGAAGGGGCTTTAAAACCAATAATAGCATCACCAGAACTTTGATGATATTTAGTATATAAAAAGTTGTTATCATCCGCTTTTGGCACCCAAGCTGATACAAAGTAATGTTGTAGCATTGCTACCCAACCACCTTGTGTAGTTTGGTTTAAGTTAACATCAGCAATATCATCGAAGTCATATTTTTCATAATTATCTTCAGTTGTTGAGTATGCTGCACCACGATAGGTAGGAATAAATGCAGAGCCTTCTTCAACATAGCTTGATTGCTTTAATTGTGCATACAGCTCAACACTTGCATTAGAAGCTAAATTGTTAGTTAATTGGTAATCAACGGTTACCGCATAATTATTGCGCTTAAATATATAACTTTTAACAACACTTAAACCATTTTTATCAATGTAAGTTAATGGCACAACTAATTCATCACTACCATCTGCTAGTGTAAAGTCAGTAGCTTCAACTTGGTAAATAGGGCGGCCTTTTACTAATCTATCTGGGCCATTAGCACCAGTTAAACCACTTTGTGCAATATATTTCTGTTTACCATTTTGTAAAATAGTTAATGGAATACCACTGTGCTGTTCAGTTTCATATTTCAATAGTTTTACATCAACAAGGTCACCACCTTGAGTGTTAATTATTGCTTCAAATACATCTGTTTTAATTGATAACAATTTTCCAGAAGTTTGAATGCTTTCATCAACTAAGTTTGCAGCAGAGTTTATTGATGCCGTTGGAACAAAATCATCTCCGTTATTAATAACGTTTTCTTGAGTTGTTTGTTGTTGCTCAATTTCTGTAGCAGGGTTGGTTTCCGCTTCCCATTGTAGAAAAAGGTAAAAAGTTACCGCTGCTAGCGCAATAATCAAAAAATTGCGTTGAGATTCCATAAGTAATTACTTCTCTTTATTGTTGAGTGGTACAGGGTCGTCACCACCAGAATGTAAAGGGTGACATTTTAATATACGTTTAACTGCTAGCCAACTACCTTTTATAGCTCCAAAGCGATTTATTGCTTCAATGGCATAAGATGAACAAGTAGGGTTAAATCGACAATTATTGCCAAGTAAAGGGCTTAGTATACGTTGATATACTCTAATTATAGCGATTGCTATTTTTTGTAACGTCGATCTATTTTTCGCCATATACTTGTTATTTGTTGATTAATGTCTTGATTATCTAATTTATCAATGCCTGACTTTACCATGACAACCATATCAATATTAGGTAAATTTTCATTATTTAATCGAAAACTTTCACGCACTAGGCGCTTTATTCTATTGCGTTGAACAGCAAGTTTCACTCTTTTTTTGGCAATAGCTAAGCCTAAACGATTTTCATCATTTTTATTTTGAGTAATTAGAATAGTAAAGTGTTGGGAAGAAAAACGTGTAGCGTTATTAAAAACGTTTTTGAAATGATCGGGAGTCAATAATCTTGACTCCCGATTAAATTTACAAGTAACCATAGGTTACTATCTCTCTATAGTAAGTAAGAGATTAAGCGCTTAAACTTGCGCGGCCTTTAGCACGACGACGAGCTAAAACAGCACGACCATTTTTAGTTGCCATGCGAGCACGGAAACCGTGGTTACGTTTACGTTTTAATACGCTAGGTTGAAATGTTCTTTTCATTATGCTGATTCCGGTTGTTAATATTGCCCTGGCAAAACAGCCTAAGCGAGCATATTGTGTCTAAAAAAAGAGCGCGAATTTTAAAGCTGATAGAGTGATATGTCAATCATTATCATCAATTTATTATTAGCTATTTTAAAATGAGGATCGTTAGGATCGTATCTATCCACAGTTTTTTAACATTTTTTGTGAAATAACCTTTAAATATTTAGCTATGTTGGTATTAATTTAACCATAATATTGATGTTTTTTATTCGTTTTTTACACGATCCTCTTCAATTATTTACTTAAAATTAGGTGCTATACGGTTTTTTTAGTTAAAACCGCGTATTTGTTGTTTGTCAATATTGAACTTGTGGATAACTAGGGAGATAATGGAGTTATTATTATAAAAATTATTTCTTTGTTTTTTACGTTTTATTTTACATAACGAGCAGAAAACTAAATTCTTTAGGAGTTATGAGTGGACCATTCACTCTGGCAAAGTTGCCTTTCGGTATTGCAAGAAGAGTTACCAGCTCAACAATTTAGTATGTGGATAAGACCACTACAATGTGTTGTTGAAAACAACATAATGACTATTTATGCGCCTAATCGTTTTGTACTTGATTGGGTTCGTGAAAAGTATGTTGATCGTATAAACGAACTCATTACTTTTAAAGAGTCTGCTAACCCGCCATTATTACGTTTTGATGTTGGTAGTATTCCAAGTTTAGCTAGTAATACAAGTTCGGTTATGAATACAGTAACTCCTGTGCCAAAAGCTACATCTGCTAGCGAACCGCAACCTAATATTCCAAAGAAAACAAATGTATTTATAAAATATACGTTTGATAATTTTGTTGAAGGTAAATCTAATCAACTTGCTAGAGCAGCAGCTTCACAAGTTTCAGACAACCCTGGTTCTGCGTATAATCCATTATTCATTTATGGTGATACAGGTTTAGGTAAAACACATTTATTGCATGCCGTAGGCAACGGCATTTTACATAATAATCCTAAAGCTAAAATAGCTTATATGCATTCAGAACGTTTTGTGCAAGATATGGTAAAAGCACTTCAAAATAATGCGATAGAACAATTTAAACAATATTATCGCTCTGTTGATGCATTACTGATAGATGATATTCAATTTTTCGCCAACAAAGAACGTACTCAAGAAGAATTTTTTCACACCTTTAATGCGTTGCTTGAAGGTAACCAACAAATTATTCTAACAAGTGATCGATATCCTAAAGAAATTGACGGCGTTGAAGACAGGTTAAAATCGCGATTTGGTTGGGGTTTAACAATTGCTATTGAACCTCCTGAATTAGAAACACGCGTCGCCATTTTAAAAACAAAAGCAGAAGAACGTAACATTAACCTTGCTGATGAGGTTGCGTTTTTTATTGCTAAGCGTATTCGTGCTAATGTTCGTGATTTAGAAGGTGCGTTAAATCGTGTTATTGCTAACGCTAATTTCACCGGTAGACAAATTACTATCGATTTTGTTCGCGAAGCATTACGAGATTTACTTGCCTTACAAGATAAGTTAGTTACTATCGATAATATTCAACGCACTGTTGCTGAATACTATAAAATTAAGATTTCAGATTTACTTTCAAAACGTAGAAGTCGATCTGTTGCTAGACCTAGACAGGTTGCAATGGCATTATCGAAAGAGTTAACGAATCATAGCTTACCTGAAATAGGGGAAGCATTCGGCGGTAGAGACCATACCACCGTTTTACATGCATGTAGAAAAGTGAAACAGTTGCGTGAAGAAACACACGATATAAAAGAAGATTATTCAAACTTAATAAGAACATTATCTTCTTAAAATTAATTAACGTCGGGGTTAGGGTAAATAAATGAAATTTTCATTAAACAGGGAATTACTTTTAAAACCATTATTATTAGTATCAGGCGCAGTTGAGCGTAAAAGTACGCTGCCTATATTAAGTAATATTCTTTTAGAGGTTAGTGGGCAATCACTTACATTAACAGCCACTGATTTAGAACTTGAAATGGTTGCTTATAGTGAAATTGAAAATTATGGCCAAGATGGTAAAATTACTATACCTGCACGTAAACTGTTAGATATTTGTAAAAGCTTACCAGAAGGTTCAATGTTAACATTTGAACTTGAAAATGATTCTATTAAAATTAGTACAGGACGAAGTAAATATTCATTAGCTTCACTCCCTGCAAACGATTTTCCAAATGTTGAACAATGGCAAGGTGATACTGAATTTACTTTAAGTAAAAATGAATTGTTGCGCTTAATTGAAAGTACGCACTTTTCTATGGCTAATCAAGATGTTCGTTACTATCTTAACGGTATGTCAATAGAGACAGAAGGAAACGAAATTCGTTCTGTTGCTACAGACGGTCACCGTTTAGCTATTTGCAAAATTAATAATGACCAATTATCACTTCCAACACGTCAAGTAATTGTGCCACGTAAAGGTATTTTAGAAATTATTCGTTTGCTTAATCCAGTAGATGAGTCAGTTAAAATATTTTTAGGTGCTAATCATATTCGTATTATTGATACACATTTTTCGTTTACTAGTAAATTGGTCGATGGACGTTTTCCTGATTACCGCCGTGTTTTACCCCGCAATGGAGATAAAATATTTGAAGCTAATAAAGATGCGCTTCGCCAAGTTTTATCTCGAGCTTCTATCTTATCTAATGAAAAATTTAAAGGTGTACGTTTAAATTTTGAAGCAACTGAACTCAAAATTACAGCGAATAACCCAGAGCAAGAACAAGCAGAAGAAGTGATTGAAATTCAATTCCCTTATGACGCTTTAGAAATTGGCTTTAATGTTAGTTATGTTCTTGATGTACTTAACGCAATAAAAGACGACACAGTTAAATTCACATTAGCTGACGCTAATAGTAGTGTTATTATTGAAGGTAGTAATTCTTCTGAAGCTCTTTACGTTGTTATGCCAATGCGTTTGTAATGAGTGTAGATAAATTAATAACACAGAACTTTAGAAATTTAAAAGCGCAAACATTAACGTTTCATTCTGATATTAATTTTATTTTAGGTAATAACGGTAGTGGTAAAAGTAGTTTATTGGAAGCTATTTTTTACTTAGGACATGGTAAGTCTTTTAGAACAAATAAAATCGACTCCTTGGCAAATTATAATAGTGAATCTTTTGTAATTAGTATAAAAAGTCATACAAGTAAACAGTTAGGTATCGCTAAAAATACATTAACTGGTAGTACTGAAATTAAACTTAATGGGGAAAAGTTAAATCGGTTATCAGAATTAGCTATTAACTTTGCAGTTCAGATTATTACTCCAGAAAGTTTTAAATTATTTTTTGGTGGCCCTAAAGAACGTAGACGTTTTTTTGATTTAGGTATGTTTCACGTGAAACATCAATTTTCAAATTATTGGCGTGAATTCTCTAAGGTTCTTAAACAACGTAATGCGTGTTTAAGAAACCCAACGCAATACCAAATGTTAGGGTACTGGACAGATAAATTTTGCGAGCTCTCTGAGAATATCGCAGGTGAAAGAACACTGTACTTAGTTAACCTGAAAGAAGAACTTTTACTTTGGCTTAAGATATTATTACCTGAGTTAAGTGATGATATTCATTTACAATATTTACAAGGGTGGAATCAAAAAAAGACACTCAAAGATATATTAGATACAAATAGTATCAGAGAAAAAGAACTAGGTTACACTACCAGTGGCGCTCATAAATTTGATATAAGATTTACCATAGGTAAGTTAGCGATAGAAAATATATTATCTAGAGGACAGCAAAAGTTGTTTTTACTCGCTTTAACATTAGCTCAAGCTAAACTGATTGAAGATGTAAAACGAGTAAAGCCAATTTTATTGATTGATGACATTGGTGCAGAACTAGATTTTAATTCTAGAACAGCATTTTCATTAGCAATTAAACGGCTAGATTGTCAGATAATTATCTCGGCAATTGCAAAAGATGTATTGGAACCGATAATTCCATCCGATAATAATTATAAAATGTTTCACGTGGAACATGGTGAAATTTTAGAAATAACTGGATAGGCAAAACGCTATGGCAGAAGAAAATAGTTACGATTCGTCGAGTATTAAAGTATTAAAGGGACTTGATGCAGTAAGAAAGAGACCCGGCATGTATATCGGTGATACTGATGATGGTAGTGGTTTACACCATATGGTATTTGAGGTGTTAGATAACTCAATTGATGAGGCCTTAGCCGGACATTGTAATGACATTCACGTTACTATTCATTTAGACGGTTCAGTATCGGTAAAAGATGATGGACGTGGTATTCCTACAGCAATACATGAAGAAGAAGGTGTATCTGCTGCAGAAGTTATTATGACAATACTACATGCTGGTGGTAAATTTGGTGGTGAAGATTCAGGTTATAAAGTATCTGGTGGTCTTCATGGTGTAGGTATTTCAGTTGTTAATGCATTAAGTGATAAGCTTAAATTAACAATACGTCGTGATGGAAAGCTACACGAACAAGAGTATCACTTAGGTGAGCCGGTAGCACCATTGGCCGTTATTGGTGAAAGCCAGAATACGGGTACAGAAGTACGTTTTTGGCCAAGTGATACTATTTTTTCTGATGTGGAATTTCATTATGAAATTTTAGTGAAACGTATTCGTGAGTTATCGTTCTTGAACTCTGGTGTGTCAATTAAGTTAAATGATGAAAGAGAAGAAGGTAAAAGTGAACATTTTCATTATGATGGTGGTATACAAGCATTTGTTGATTACTTAAATACCAATAAAACACCAGTAAATGAAGAAATATTTTATTTCGATTTAGCACGTGAAGACGGCATTGTTGTTGAAGTTGCAATGCAGTGGAATGATGGTTTCCAAGAAAATATTTTCTGTTTTACCAATAATATTCCTCAACGTGATGGTGGTACACATTTAAGTGGTTTTAGAACAGCATTAACTCGTACGCTAAATAGCTACATGGTTAAAGAAGGTTTAAATAAAAGTAAGAAAGGTGGCGGTGAAACTTCTGCATCAGGAGATGATGCTCGTGAAGGCTTAACTGCTGTTATTTCTGTTAAGGTTCCAGACCCTAAGTTTTCTTCTCAAACTAAAGATAAACTTGTTTCTTCTGAAGTGAAAACTGCTGTTGAACAAGCAATGGGTGAAAAGTTAGGTGAATACCTTCTTGAAAAACCAACGGTTGCTAAAACAATATTAATGAAAATTATTGATGCGGCACGCGCTCGTGAAGCGGCGCGTAAAGCACGTGAAATGACACGTCGTAAAGGTGTGTTAGATATTGCAGGTTTACCAGGTAAATTAGCCGATTGCCAAGAAAAAGATCCAGCATTATCTGAACTATATATTGTGGAAGGAGACTCTGCTGGTGGTTCTGCCAAGCAGGGACGTAATCGTAAAAACCAAGCAATATTACCATTAAAAGGTAAAATTCTTAACGTTGAAAAAGCACGTTTTGATAAAATGATATCATCACAAGAAGTGGGTACGTTAATTACTGCTTTAGGTTGTGGTATTGGTCGAGATGAATATAACCCAGAAAAATTACGTTATCATAGTATTATTATTATGACCGATGCGGATGTTGATGGATCTCACATTCGTACATTGTTGTTAACGTTCTTTTATCGCCAAATGCCAGAAATAATGGAACGAGGCTATATCTATATTGCACAACCACCACTTTATAAAGTGAAAAAAGGTAAGCAAGAACGTTATATCAAAGATGATGAAGGTTTAACTGAATACCTAACAACATTAGCATTAGAGAGTGCAGAAATTCATGTAAACGAATCAGCACCTGCAATTTCAGGTTTAGTATTAGAGCAATTAGTAAATCAATACCGTTCAACAACGAAAATTATTGAACGTGTTTCAAGACAGATACCAGCAGATATTTTAGAAAAAATGATTTATGCAACACCAATGGAAGTTGCAGATTTTGATAATGCTGACAAAGTAGAGTCTTGGGCTAAAGAATGTTTAGCAGCGTTAAATGATCAAGAAGGTAATGGATCAATTTACGATGTTGAAGTTAAGCAAGATCTAGAGCGTAAAGTATTTTATCCATGTTTTAATATTCGCCAGCATGGTATTGATAAGCAATATAACTGTAGTTATGACTTTATTAATTCAAATGAGTTTTTATCGATTACTGAATTGAATAAAGCCGTAAATGGTTTAATCGAAGAAGGTGGATATGCTAAGCGTGGTGAAAAAGTTAAATCAATTGAGAGCTTTGAAGAAGGCTTAAATTGGCTAATGGCTGAATCAAAACGTGGTCAATATATACAGCGTTATAAAGGGTTAGGTGAAATGAATCCTGGTCAATTATGGGAAACCACAATGGATCCTGATACACGCCGTATGTTACGTGTAACAATTGAAGATGCTATTGCAGCAGATCAATTATTTAATACCTTAATGGGTGATAATGTTGAACCGCGTAGAAACTTTATTGAAGAAAATGCACTTAAAGTTTCTAACTTAGATATATAGTTAATTGTTAGTAATAAAAATGCCCGGTCATCATATCGGGCATTTTTATTTGTATATTTTGGTGTTTATTTTGAATTGAATATTTAACTTAAAATAAACACCTTATTAATCTAAGTGTTATTTTGATAATATTTAGATTAGTAAATAAAATGAATTTTAAGTAAATTCATTGTTTACTCTCATTGCTGATAATCTAATAAAACAGGTATAATCTGCAGTATTAATTTTTTAATCAATTACATAAATCCGGAACGACATGAGTACGTTTGACATAAAAACATTTCAGGGGCTTATTTTGCAATTGCAAGATTATTGGTCTCGCCAAGGTTGCGTTATTATTCAGCCACTTGATTTAGAAGTAGGTGCTGGTACTTTTCACCCTATGACATTCTTACGCGCTATTGGTCCAGAGCCAATGAGTAGTGCATACGTACAACCTTGTCGTCGTCCTACTGATGGTCGTTATGGTGAAAACCCTAACCGTTTACAGCATTACTATCAATTTCAAGTAATGCTAAAGCCGTCGCCAAAAAATATTCAAGAACTATACTTAAACTCGTTAAATGAATTAGGCATTGATACATTAGTACATGATATTCGTTTTGTTGAAGACAACTGGGAATCTCCTACGTTAGGCGCATGGGGTTTAGGTTGGGAAGTATGGTTAAACGGTATGGAAGTTACTCAGTTTACCTATTTTCAGCAAGTAGGTGGCTTAGAGTGTGCACCTGTAACTGGTGAAATTACTTATGGTTTAGAACGCCTAGCTATGTACATTCAAAATGTTGACAGTATTTATGATCTTGTTTGGGCTGATGGCCCAATGGGTAAAGTACTGTATGGTGATGTTTTTCATCAAAATGAAGTAGAGCAATCTGCTTATAACTTTGAACATGCAGATGTAGAGCAATTATTTAATACATTTGATCATTGTGAAAAAGAAAGTGAAAAATTGATTGAAGCTGGTTTGGCTTTACCTGCATATGAGCAAGTTATGAAAGCTTCACATGCGTTTAATTTATTAGATGCACGTCATGCTATTTCAGTAACAGAGCGCCAGCGTTATATTTTACGTGTTAGATCGTTATCAAAGGCATGTGCAGAAGCATATTATGCTAAACGTGAAGAGCTTGGTTTCCCATTATGTAAAAATTCTCCATCAGAAACCGGAGGAGAAAGCTAATGACAACTAATACATTATTAATTGAATTAGGTACTGAAGAGTTACCACCAACGTTACTAAAAACATTAGCAACAACATTTTTTGACCAAGTGACAGCACAACTTAATGACTTATCATTAACGTATAGCAGTGCAAAATGGTTCGCGTCACCACGTCGTTTGTCTATTCAAGTTTTTGATTTAATCGAAAAACAAGAAGATAAAGTGGTTGAAAAGCGTGGCCCGGCAATAAACGTTGCTTTTGATGCAGAAGGAAATCCAAGTAAAGCTGCACAGGGTTGGGCTCGTTCAAACGGTATCACTGTTGAACAAGCAGAGCGTTTAGTGACAAATAAAGGTGAATGGTTACTTCATAAGGCAACACAATCGGGTCAGGCTATTGATCAATTGATTCCTACTATAGTAACTAAAGCCTTAGAAAAATTACCTATTCCAAAGCCAATGCGTTGGGGTAGTGGCAGAACACAGTTTATTCGTCCAGTACATACATTAATTATGATGTACGGTTCATCAGTTATTAATGGTGAAATTTTAGGTGTAGCGTCAAGTAATCTCAGCCAAGGTCACCGTTTTCATCATCAGGGTGAATTAGTAATTTCATCAGCTGATAATTACGAAACTGAATTATTAGCAGCGCATGTAGTTGCTGATTACGATACAAGACAACAAAGCATTTCAGCCGCAATTACTGCTGCAGCTGAATCACTCGATGCACAAGCGTTGGTTGATCAAGAACTATTAGATGAAGTAACGTCATTAGTTGAATGGCCAGTTGTGCTTGTTGGTGATTTTGATAAAGCGTTTTTAGAAGTGCCTGCGGAACCATTAATTTACTCAATGAAAGATCATCAAAAGTACTTTCCAGTATTAAGTCGTACTGGTGAGTTACAAAATAAATTTATTTTTGTAACAAATATTGAAAGTAAAGATCCTAATCAAGTGATTTTTGGTAACGAAAAAGTTATTCGTCCTCGTTTAGCTGACGCAGAGTTCTTTTTTAACACAGATAAAAAGCAATCGCTTGAATCACGTTTAGCTAGTTTAGAAAATGTATTATTTCAAAAACAATTGGGCACGCTTAAAGCGAAGTCTGAACGTATTGCTTCACTAAGTGAATACATTGCTAGTGAACTTAAAGAAAACACAGCACAAGCGCATAGAGCAGGCTTACTAAGTAAAACAGATTTAATGTCTGATATGGTATTAGAGTTTCCTCAAGTACAAGGTACTATGGGTAAATACTATGCAGAAAATGATGGTGAGGATGCTGCAGTAGCACAAGCATTACAAGATCAGTATCGTCCGCGCTTTGCTGGTGATACTTTACCTGAGGCAAATATTGGTTGTGCCGTAGCAATTGCAGATAAAATAGATACGTTAGTGGGTATTTTTGGTATCAACCAAGCACCTAAAGGTGATAAAGACCCATTTGCTTTACGTCGTGCAGCAATTGGCATTATTCGTATTATTATTGAAAAAGAATTGTCGTTAGATGTTGCTGATTTAGTATCGCAAAGTATTACCAATTATGGTGATAAATTATTAAATACGAATACACAAGCTGACGTAATGAGCTTTGTATTGGGTCGTTATCGTGCTTTTTATCAAGAACAAAAAGTGTCAGTTGATATTATTCAATCAGTTTTAGCTAAAGAGCCTACGGCGCCATTAGATTTTGATAAGCGTGTAAAAGCCGTATCATTCTTTAAAACGCTTGAAGCATCATCTACATTAGCAGCGGCTAACAAGCGCGTAGGTAACATTTTAGCCAAGTTTACTGGTGAGTTAAATGATAAGGTAAATGCTGATTTAGCAACTGAAACCGTTGAAACAACATTAATTACGACGTTTGAATCAATTGAAACAACATTGGTAGATTTAGTTGCTAAAAAAGAATATCAAGCTGTGTTAACTGCTTTAGCAGAATTAAAAACACCTATTGATAACTTCTTTGATGGTGTAATGGTAATGGCAGATGATGAACAAATTAAAGTGAATCGTTTAACATTACTTGCAAGTATTCGAGCAAGCTTTTTACAAGTAGCTGATATTTCATTATTACAATAATAATATTATTATTGAGTTATAAAAAAGGAATGCTTAGCATTCCTTTTTTTATGCCTGTCAATCATGTTATTAAACATTGATTGCATAAAGCGGTTTTATTGTGATTTTTTAATGACAAACCAATAAGGTTTTTCTTTTATTTGTTGCACGAGTAACTCATGTTCCATAAATCGACAGAAACTGGGGATATCACGAGTCGTTGATGTATCGTCTGCAATAACCAGTAATGTTTCACCAACAGCTATTTTACGTATATTTAAGCGAACCATCATTACAGGTTCAGGGCATCGTAATCCTATGGCATCTAATTGGTGATCGGCTTTTTGTTGTTGTGCTTCAAACATTAATAACTGCTTACATAATTTTCAATAGGTATATTTTACGTACCTGATAAAGAAAAAACACTATTACCTGATTAAATATAAATATCACTTAATATTTTAAAATAAAGTGGTTTTAATTAAGTTGTTGATTATTATGGTTTTAATTTATACTTATGATGTTGGATACATTAAAATAGATAAAACTTAATGTTTTATAAAATATAATATGTGCAATGCCTTTCATATAAACAGTGATAAATAAAATAAATACTGCATTTTGTATTGAGTGTTTTTGTTTAAAGCGTTTATGATGAAGTAAGTAGTGAGTTGCTACTTGTTTACTTTTCCTTTAATTGTGAGATTGACATGCTATTTTTTCTGCGCCGTTGTCTGGCTGTTTTACCTAATTTACAACCACTCAATATTTTTACCTTAATGGCATTAGTATTAGTTTATTCACCATTTGTTTCAAGTGAAGAATTAGCAGCTATATATAAACAGCAATTAACGTTTAATGAAGCCGAAAATGAACGTTTTTTCGCAGCTGAAAAAATGTTAATTAAAACAACAAGTGAAAAAGAATTTCTTAAAGCGTATACAGCGTTGGCAGGGTATCCACTACAACCTTATTTACAACAAAAATATTTATTGAAAAATATTACGTTATCTAATGAAAAGTTAATTGACGACTTTTTAACACAATACAAAGGTACACCGCTCGATTGGCCATTAAGAAAGAAGTGGTTGAATTATCTTGATAAAAAAAATAAGTCTGCACGTTATTTAAAATATTATAAGCCAACAAGTAATGTTGGTTTAACATGTAAATATTATCTGTATCAATTAAGTTCAGGGGTTAGTAAGCACTTAGTTCTACCTAAAGTTACAAAATTATGGACTGTAGGTAAATCACAAAACAAAGTATGTGATCCGTTATTTAAAGAATGGCAAGTACAAGGTTATCGAACTAATGATGTTATATGGCAACGTATAGAGTTAGCTGCAAATGGTGGTAAGGTTACATTACTGCCGTATTTAATTAAGTTATTACCTGCAGAACAACGTGCTAAAGCTGAGTTATGGCGCAGTGTACGTATCAACCCAAGCTATGTAAGTAGACTTGCTAAATTTACAGAAAAAGATGGCAAAGAAGCTGAAATTCTTACTTATGGTTTATCACGTTATATTTGGCGAGATCCAGACAATGCGATTAAAACATTTGAACAAGCAAAACGTTCATTTCCCTTTACAGATAAGCAGTTAAGTCATATTCATGAAAAGTTTGCAGTTGCGTTATCAAGTAAGAATCATAGAAACGCTAATCAGTGGTTAGAAAAGCTTAATGACGATCAATACAGCACGAATATTATTCAGTGGCATATCACCCGACTATTAAGAACAGGTGATTGGCCTGACATTAATAAAACATTAAAAACCTTTCCTAAATCTCAACAAAAACGTATTCAATGGAGATATTGGTATGGACGGAGCCTACTTGAAATAGGAGATATTGAGCAAGGTAAAGCGGTATTAACTAACGTTGCTGATGAACGACATTATTATGGGTTTTTGGCGGCAGGGCAGTTAGAAACATCTATTAATTTAAACCATGAAGCGGTTGCTATTTCTGAACAAGAAATGAAAAGTGCATTAGGTTTTCCGGCAGCTAAACGTACCATTTTGTTGTTTGATTTAGGCCGATATGTAGCGGCACGTAAAGAATGGAACTATTGGCAAAAACAACTGAATGATCGTGAAAAATTAGCGGCGGCAAAAGCAGCATATGACAGAGGTTGGTATGATAGAGCTATATTTACATTAGCAAAAGTTAAGTTTTTTAATGATACAGAATTGCGTTTTCCTTTAGCATTTGAAAGTGACATTACCGCACAGGCTAAGCACAATAATATTAATTCAGCTTGGGCGTTTTCCATTGCTCGCAGAGAGAGTTCATTTATGAATGATGCACAATCACCTGTAGGGGCAAGCGGATTAATGCAATTAATGCCTGCAACGGCTAAACAATTAAATAAAAAGAAAATATCACGTAAAAAACTCTATGAACCAAAGAAGAATATTACGTTAGGAACAAAGTACTTAAAAGAGTTGTTAGCACAATTTGATAATAATCAAATATTGGCAACAGCAGCCTATAATGCAGGGCCTCATAGGGTTAATAAATGGTTAAAAGAGCGTTCATCATTACCCGCTGATATTTGGATAGAAACAATTCCTTATAAAGAGACACGTGAATATGTAAAAAGTGTGATGGCTTACCAAAAAATTTATTTATTAAAAACTAATCAAACTACACCGCTATTTCAGCAGTTAAGTACAATGGTTATTGAATAAATTACTAATGAAACAAAATACAAGATTAATAACATTGTATTTTGTTCATACGAGTGAATAAAAAAGTACTTAAACGATAACAACTAACAGTACTTAGTATTATTCACTGACGTTGTGAATGTATTCAATGTTGATCTAATGAATCCTGAAATATCAACAGACCCTATAAGTAATGTTTGCTAAACTATGCGATATAATGTTGTTTGACGATTTAATTACAAATGCTTTTTCAAACAATACCTGTTATCGCTATTTTAAAAGTAAGTAATATGAGCACGTCATATTTAGTTCCTAATGATTCAATAGAACATGAAACCGTTGTAACGCGCAGTCGGTTTATTTGTTATTTATCTCCTTGTCAGTCGACAGAACAAGCTCGTGAACTTGTTAAGTTACAACAACATAATCATCCTCAAGCTTCACATCATTGTTATGCTTATTTATCAGCGCAGCCAGACAGTAGTCAATTTTATGGTTTTTCTGATGATGGAGAACCAAGCGGTACCGCAGGAAAACCTATGTTGTCTATGTTACAAGGAGGTAACGTTGGTGAAATTTGTGCGGTAGTAGTTCGTTACTTTGGTGGTACTAAGTTAGGTACTGGAGGATTACAGCGCGCTTATGGTGCTAGTGTTCGTAATGCACTGGCTAATTTACCAACAAAAATAAAAATACCCATGGTAGATAAACGTTTAGCGTGTCAATATACTCAAGTAAACGATGTATTACATTTGTTAAAAATACATGACGGACAATTAAAATCTCAACACTTTAATGAACAAGTTGAGCTATTATTATCAATACCCGTTGTGAATATCGAGCAATTTGCTTTGCAACTATTAACGTTATCGGCAGGGCAGTTAACGTTAATAAATATTGATTAATACACAGTATTAAAAAATACATTTTAAATAACACAATAAATAACAAGTACGACTGTGCAATATAAAAATATAATTCGAATTTTAGGTTTGTTAGTTACATTGCTAAGTGTAACCATGCTTCCGCCTGCTTTAGTATCGTTAATTTACCGTGATGGTGGTGGTGTGCCATTTTTTATGGCTTTTATACTGTGTTGTGTTGTTGGTCTTTTAGGTTGGTATCCTAACAGAGAAGAAAAAAGTGAATTAAGGGCACGAGAAGGCTTTTTAATTGTTGTGCTTTTTTGGACAGTACTTGCTAGCTTCTCTGCAATACCGTTTATGTTACTTGAAACACCTTCAATGACAATAACCGATGCCTTTTTTGAGTCTTTCTCAGGTTTAACAACTACAGGTGCAACAGTACTAACGCAAATTGACGGTTTACCTCATGCTGTTTTATTTTATCGCCAACAATTACAGTGGCTTGGTGGTATGGGGATTATCGTATTAGCAGTTGCCGTACTGCCAATGTTAGGTATCGGCGGAATGCAGTTATACCGAGCTGAAACACCAGGCCCAGTTAAAGACTCTAAAATGACCCCCAGAATAGCCGATACTGCTAAGCACTTGTGGTATATCTATTTATCGTTAACTATTTTGTGTTCTGTTGCTTATTGGCTTGCAGGAATGGGATGGTTTGATGCAATCTGTCATTCATTTGCGACAATTGCGATTGGTGGTTTTTCTACTCATGATGCCAGCATTGGCTACTTTAATAGCCCTCAAATCAACTTAGTTTGTGTCTTTTTCTTAATTATTTCAGCGGTCAACTTTGCGCTGCATTATTCTGTATTACATGCAAAATCATTAAAAACCTATATTTATGATCCTGAATTTAAAGTGTTTATGGCGATTCAGGCTATTTTAGTGTTTATATGTTTTGTTGTACTGATGTCTCATGGGACTTATGAAAATGCTGATGTTGCTTTAGATCAAGCATTGTTCCAAGCAGTATCGATTAGTACAACAGCTGGCTTTGCTACAACTTCGTTTGCTGATTGGCCGACTTTATTACCATTACTGTTAATCTTTTCAAGCTTTATTGGTGGTTGTGCAGGCAGTACTGGTGGTGGAATGAAAGTTGTGCGCGTGGTTTTGCTTTATTTACAAGGCATACGAGAACTCAATAAGCTTGTACACCCTAAAGCTATTTTTTCTATTAAACTCGGACGAAAAGCATTACCAGATCACGTTGTATCGGCTATATGGGGTTTTTTCTCTGCTTATGCTGCGGTATTCGTTATTTGTATGTTATTACTCTTAGCTACCGGTATGGACAATATTACGGCGTTTACAGCCGTCGCTGCATGTTTAAATAATTTAGGCCCTGGTTTAGGGGAAGTTGCAGCTAACTATGCAAGTATTGATGACTTTGGTAAGTGGGTATTGGTATTGGCTATGTTATTTGGTCGATTAGAAATATTTACGTTATTAGTATTATTTATACCTGCATTTTGGCGAACTTAGTAAAGGTTTATTAATAAAGGCTTAATAGTGCTTGTTTGATTCGTTATTTTTATAGTAACGAATCGTTAACTCTTCGCTAGCTGTTACTAGAAATAAATAGCACTCACTTGGAACAGCTTTTCTACGTCGGAGATATAGCCTTTATTAACTAAGAAAATAATCACTCTATCTTCTTCGCGTATTACTGTACCTGAATGTGCAATAATCACTTCATTGCCACGAACAATTGCGCCAATTGTTGTACCTGGTGGCAATTTAATTGATTTAATTTCTCTGCCAACTACTTTTGAGGCACTTTCATCGCCTTTAGCAATAATTTCAATAGCTTCAGCAGAGCCACCACGTAAACTGTAAACGTTTTTAATAGCACCTTTACGTACGTGTGTTAATAGTGCTGAAATGGTGGCGTGCTGTGGTGAAATAGCAATATCAATATTACTACCGTGTACTAAATCAATATAGGCATTACTTTGAATTAACACCATGGCTTTACGTACACCTAAGTGTTTTGCTAATAATGAAGACATAATATTTGCTTCATCATCATTGGTCACTGCGATAAACACATCAAATTGATCAATGTGCTCATCTCGTAGTAACTCTTGATCTGAAGAGTCACCAACAAAAACTAGGGTTTTATCAAGTTCAGAGGCCAATGCACTGGCTCTAGCAGGGTTACGTTCTATTAATTTAACTTGATGATTTTCTTCTAATATACGCGCCAAACCAGCACCTATATTACCACCACCTACAATCATAATTCGTTTATAAGCAGGCTCAAGCTTCTGTAGCTCATTCATTACTGCGCGAATATGAATGCTGGCGGCAATAAAGAAAACTTCATCGTCAGCTTCTATTACCGTTGTGCCTAATGGACGAATGGGTTTACCGTTTCGATAAATAGCGGCTACTCGCGTTTCTACATTAGGAATATGCTCTTTTAATGTTGATAGCGCATGTCCAACTAATAAACCACCATAATAAGCTTTTACCGCGACTAAACTAACTTTACCATCAGCGAACTCAAGTACTTGAAGTGCTCCAGGGTAATCAATTAAACGGGCAATGTCTCGAGTGACGAGTTGTTCAGGAGCAATAACATGATCAACAGGAATGTGTTTATTGTGAAATAATTGTTCGCGATATTTTAATATTTTTGATGACCGAATACGGGCTATTTTTCGTGTGATATGAAATAAGCTGTAGCATACCTGACACGCCATCATATTAGCAGAATCATCACTGGTAACGGCAATAACCATATCGGCATCTTCAGCGCCAGCTTGTTCAAGTATATCGGGATGACTACCTAAGCCGTTGACAACTTGTAAGTCCATTTTGTCTTGCAGTTCACGTAGCTTTTCTTTATCGCTATCAATGAGTGTAATATCATTTTGCTCACCCACTAAATTTTCTGCTAATGTACCGCCAACTTGTCCTGCACCAATAATGATTATTTTCATAAGAGAATACTATTGTTGTTTTTATCGCTGTTTTTATAGGTATTTATTTACGAATGTGTTTTTATTAATTTAGCGTAATAAAAACCATCCATATTATTTTTACTTGGCAGTATTTGCCAGCCAAGAGTATCAGATTCATTAATTTTTACTAATTCTACATCATTATGCTCAGCAAGAAATTGAGTGATTTGCTGATCGTTTTCTTGTGGTAAAACACTACATGTTGCATATAACAACGTACCACCAGGCTTTAATAAAGGCCAAATGTTTTTTAATATTTGTTGCTGTAATTGTTGTAGCTGCTCTATGTCATTATCTTTTCGTAACCACTTTATATCAGGGTGTCTACGAATAACACCAGTAGCTGAGCAGGGTGCATCTAACAATATGCGATCATAGAGTTTGCCATCCCACCATAAATCAGGTTCAGTGGCGTCATTAGCAATTAATTTAGCGTTTAGTTTTAATCGTTCTAAGTTTTCGGTGACTCTTGCTAAGCGTTTTTCTTCAACGTCAATTGCTGTCATTGAAACCGTTGGCTCTAACTCTAGTATATGACAGGTTTTTCCACCAGGTGCAGCGCAACAATCTAAAATATGTTCATTCTTTTGAGGGTCAAGTAATAACGCAGCTTGCTGTGCTGCGGCATCTTGAATAGAGCTATGTCCTGCTGAAAAGTCAGGTAATTTGTTCACATCAATCGGCTTGGTTAATAATAAAGCACCAGAGCGTTTTTCTTGTTCGCTTATTTCAATATCAAGCAGAGCTAACTTCTTTTGATATTCAGTAATTGTATTATGCTGTTGATTCACCCTTAACCACATAGGTGGCTTAGCTAAATTTGCAGATAAAATTTCTTGCCACTGTTCAGGGTATGCAGCTTTAATTTTTTTAATAAACCAACTAGGGTGATTAAACTTAATAGCATCAGGTAGGTTAGTACTTACTTCGTCTTTATTACTTTCTATATAACGTTGAAAGTGACGTAAAACAGCATTAACCAAACCTTTTAAATGCATGTTCTTTAATGGTTTACAGGCAGCAACTGTTTCACTTAATGCCGCATGATCTGGAATACGAGTATGTTTTATTTGATAAATACCCACTAAAATCAAAAAGTGAAAAACGCGTTGTTTTCCTTTAATGGGTTTATCAATAAATTGCTGAGCACTAAATTCTAATTCAGGTAAAAAGCGTAAAACACCAAAACAGATTTCTTGTAATAAAGCTTTATCTTTCCCTTCAGCTTTGAGCTGATACTCAGGTAATACATCAGATAAGCTGCGCCCTTTATCGACTACATGAAAAAGTGTTTTTGCGGCTAACGCACGAATATTGGCGGCCATTATGATTGAAGCTCTTCAGAAATATTACCATTAATGCTTTCGCCAACAGTAAACCACTCTTTGCGGGCATTTAATATGTCAGCAACAGGTAACGCTTTTTTTCCTGGAATTTGTAATACTTCTAATTGAATTGCATTGGTTGTAGTTGCCACAACAATACCCTCTTTAGTTGTACGTAATATTTCACCCGGTTGTGCGTTATGTGCTTCTTTAATAACTGATGCTTGCCAAATGCGTATTCTATGTTGTTCAGTTTTATTACTTTTGATTTCATTAAACGTAAACTGAGCTACAGGCCAAGGGATATAAGCTCTTATTTTTCTATCTAATTCATGTGCAGATAATTGCCAATTACATTCAGCTTCGGCTTTATCAAGCTTTTTTGCATAAGTAGCTAAGTGATTATCTTGAGGTTGTGCCGAATGCTCATCATTAGCCATTAATGCTAAAGTATCAATTAAGGCATTGGGACCTAATTCAGCTAATTTCTCATAAAGGCTAGCACTAGTATCTGTTGGCTCGATAGGGCATGTTGATTTTAATATCATATCACCGGTATCTAAGCCTTTGTCCATTTGCATAATAGTAACGCCTGTTTGTGCATCACCCGCTTCTAATGAGCGCTGTATTGGCGCAGCACCTCGCCATTTCGGTAATATTGAACCATGAACGTTTATGCAACCTAAACGAGGTGTGGTTAAAATGACTTCTGGTAACAATAAGCCATAAGCTACCACAACCATGACATCAGCTTTGTATGAAGCTAAGGTTGTTTGAGCATCGAGCTCTTTGAAGTTTATAGGCTGTTCTACAGGTAGTTCATGTGTTTGAGCCAACACTTTTGTTGCACAAGCGGTTAATTTTTTACCGCGACCTGCTGGTTTATCAGGAGGACAGTAAACAGCAACAACATTGTGCTTCGAGGCAATAAGAGCAGCTAAATGTTTAGCCGCAAAGTCTGGCGTACCAGCAAAGATAATATTAAGAGGTAATGACAAAACCTGTCCTAGTAATTGAATTAAGCTTTATTTAAACGAGCTTCTTTTTCAAGCTTAGTTTTAATACGTTGGCGCTTTAAAGGGGATAAGTAGTCAACAAATAAAATGCCAGCCAAGTGGTCAAGCTCATGTTGCATACAAATACTTAATAGCTCATTACCGTCTAACGTAAATTCTTTACCATTACGATCTAACGCTTTAACCGTTACGCGTTCATGACGAGTCACTTTTGCATAACAACCAGGTACAGATAAACAACCTTCTTCATTAACAAAAGTTTCATCACTTTTTTTAATAATTTCAGGGTTAACGAATGTTAATGGCTCTTTTGTTTCAGAGCTCGAAACGTCCATAACAACAATTCGTTGGTGAATGTCTACTTGCGTGGCTGCTAAGCCAACACCATTTTCGTCGTACATGGTTTCAAACATGTCGTCGATAATTTTTCTAATATCGTCATTTACATCAACAACTTCAGAAGCTTTTGTTCTTAATCTTTCATCAGGAAAACTTAGTACAGGTAAAATAGCCATAATTCTTCAAAACAATTAGCGATAAAATAAATTCAATGTTATGTTTTAATTTTAGCGATTAAATTGAATTATTAATAGCTTTTTAGTGCGATACTTAGTTTAGTTTACATTTTATGTCATTTTATACGGATATTATTAAGAGAAAGGTATGTTTAAAATATTGTTAGTTATGATGAGTCTTTTTTTCTCGTCAATATTATTTGCTGATGTAATATCTATTAAAGAAGATGCACCTAAATCTTATGTAGTTAAAAAGGGTGATACTCTTTGGGATATTTCAGGTGTCTTTTTGGAAGAATCATGGTTATGGCCTAAATTATGGCGTTTAAACCCTGAAATTAGTAACCCACATTTAATTTATCCAGGCGATGTATTACATTTAGTTTTTGATGCTAATGGCCAACCAATGTTGGTGCGTGATGATAAACCTAGATTAAAGTGGACACCTCAAATTCGTAGTAAAGTGAAAGAAGAGCCCGTTGCAACTTTACCTTTAAGTGTTGTTGCTCCATTTTTAAGATATGACACAATATTAACAACAGAACAATTAGATATAGCGCCAACTGTTATTGGTAATGAAGATGGTGTGAGCTCTGCTGTCGAAGGTATTCATGTTTATGTTGACGCAGATCTTAAATCAACGAAAACCTATGGTTTATACCATCGTGGTAATAAAATAGTAGATCCTGAAACGGATGAATTTATTGGTTATCATGCAATATTGATTGGTTCGGGTAAAACTTCACACATTGGTGATATGTCAAATAATGAGCCATCAACACTATTTATTAATAATGCGAAGCAAGAAATTATTACTGGCACAGTGTTACCTGTTCATGAAGATCAACAGTTTCCATCTTACTTTTCAATGCAACCAGTCAATGACGGTGTAAATGCTCGTATTATTCAATCAATTAACGGTGCGCGTGAGTTTGGTAAATTAGATATATTAATTATTAATAAAGGTAGTGATGATTTAGTGCAACAAGGTGATATTTTTACAATTAAACATACTCCTCCTAGTATCATTAAAAGTAAGAAAGGACCTGTGTATGAATCTGAAGCATCGTTATTAACACGTTTATTTAGTAAAAAAGAATCAAGAACATATAAATTACCTCAACGAGCAATAGGTAAAGCTATGGCGTTTAAGGTTTATGAAAAAGTAAGTATTGTACTGATTTTAAATTCGCAAAAGCCTGTTAGCATGAATGACGTATTATCAGCTGAATAATTGTTAGAGAATATTTACTTATTGAGGCACATACACTACACCTATAGATATTAGATACTTTCGCTTAAGGATAAGCTGATGGTTAAAACATCTATACATTACTGGTTAGCATTAAAATATGTGCCCCGTTTAAGCATTGAAAAAAAGTTAAGTCTGATAAATCATGTTGGTTTAGAAGGTTTATTTACAAAACCCATTTCATTAACTTCCTTTGGCTTAACGGCTAAACAAATTGCTGCCATAGTTAAACCTAACTGGTTGAAAATTAATACCATTGTAGAAGCATCAAAAAAGCTCCAATGTACTTTGTTGAGCTATGATAATGAATTTTACCCCAATCAATTAAAAGAAATTTATGATCCGCCCTTAGTGTTATTCGTATTGGGCAATATACACTTGTTATCGAGTTTTCAAATCGCAGTGGTTGGAAGTCGTTCAGCAACTGTAAATGGTAAAAATAATACAAAATACTTTTCACAAGCACTAGTCGAGCACAATATTGTAGTCACTAGTGGTTTAGCTATTGGTATTGATGGTTATGCTCATCGAGTAACGCTTGATGCTGGCGGAAAAACTATTGCAGTTGTTGCTACTGGTCTTGATATTATTTACCCATCACGACATAAAACATTAGCACATGATATTCTTGATAGTGGTGGTGCTCTTGTGAGTGAATTTCCTCCTGGAACTCTAGCCAAACCAGGACACTTTCCTAAACGAAATCGCATTATTAGTGCGTTATCGAAAGGCACTTTAGTTGTTGAAGCAGAGCTTAAAAGTGGCTCGCTTATTACTGCTCGAATGGCTTTAGAGCAGAACAGAGAGGTATTTGCTATTCCTGGTAATATCAATGTTTCATCATATAAAGGTTGTCATTATTTAATTAAACAAGGCGCTAAACTTATTGATGATATTGCCGATATAATAAATGAGTTTGAGGTAAGTGTTTTACCGATAGCTCTTACCTCAGCAAATATACTGTCTGATGAAGTAATAAAAAGTACGATTAAGCCCGGTTCATCTGACGCATTAGCGCATAATGAAAAAGAAAATAATGCAGATAAAAGCTTGTTTATAGATTCATTGTTAGCTAGTGTTGGAGATGATATAACGCCAATTGATGTAATTGTTATGCGTTCTGGTTTATCGACATCAGACGTATTAAATAGGCTTACAATGCTTGAATTAAAAGGTTTGGTACTTGCTGTACCAGGCGGTTATCAACGATTAAGTGAGAGGTAATTTATGTTTGATATTCTAATATATCTTTTTGAAAATTATATTCACTCAGAAGCAGAAGTGATGGTTGATCATGATATTTTAACGGATGAATTAACTCGTGCGGGTTTTCATCAAGATGATATTTACAAAGCATTAAAATGGCTTGAAAAATTAGCAGCATTACAAGATGTTGAAAATAATCCTTTTTTAACTCGTGTAGTTGGAAGTAGTTATAGGGTCTATACGGCGCAAGAAGAGATACTACTTGATACCGAGTGTCGGGGTTTTATTTTATTCCTTGAACAAGTCAATTTGTTAGATGCCATTACACGAGAAATGGTGATTGACCGTGTAATGGAACTTGATACAAAAGATTTTTCCATTGAAGATTTGAAATGGGTAACACTTATGGTGCTATTTAATGTACCCGGAAAAGAGTCTGCTTATTCTCAAATGGAAGATTTAATATTTGATGAACAGCCAGAAGGTCCACTACATTAAATTATAATGAGCTTATATGGTTTAGCATACGATATAAGCTCATTTAATTGTTATCTTTATATATAAACTTAATTCTTTAGGTTTTTGACTACAAATCCCATCTATTTTTAAGCATTGCTTATAAGTCGCACAACCATACTTATGTATGGCATAATATGTAAAACTTACATTAGTTAATACATTATGAGTGATAAACAGC
>JALZUE010000092.1 GCA_023301705.1 Alteromonadaceae bacterium
CATAAAAAACAACAATTATTAATTTGCCATCAATGTGCAAACCAAATGCGGTTAGTTAAACAGTGCCCAAACTGCGGAAGTATTCGTATTGATACAGTAGGCCAAGGTACTGAGCAACTTGAAGCTCATTTAGGTGAATTATTTCCTGAGCATAATGCGATACGCATCGACAGAGACAGTACTCGTAGAAAAGGTGATTTAGCCAAAATACTTCAAGAGGTTAGTAATAACGAACACCAATTATTAATAGGTACTCAAATGTTAGCTAAAGGGCACCACTTTCCTAATGTCACCCTTGTTGCTGTATTAGATGCTGACGGTGCTTTATTTAGTTATGATTTTCGTGCAGCAGAAAACTTAGCACAATTATTAATACAGGTAGCTGGACGCGCGGGTAGAGCAAGTAAACCTGGTAAAGTATTATTACAAACACAATATCCTGATCACCCTTTATTACAAGATTTAGTTAATAACGGTTATCAACATTTTGCAGCTCAAGCATTGATAGAACGCCAGCAAGCATTGTTACCGCCATTCTCTCATCAAGTATTAATTCGTGCAGATGCTAATTACCCTTCTTACCCTGAAAATTTTTTACAGTTTTTAGCTAAAAACATCACAATAGAAGGCTGTATGGTTGCAGGGCCAATGCCTGCTCCCATGGAAAAAAAAGCCAGTAAATATCGATTCCATTTATTAGTACAAAGTAAAAGTCGTAAACAATTACATATTTATATTCACCATTTATTGGCGCATATAGAACAAAACCCTTTTGAGAAAAAAGTTCGCTGGTCATTAGATATCGATCCACAAGAATTAACTTGGTAACATATAACCCTTTGTTACATATTTAAAAAGCTAAAGACAACGTCACTTGCCACAGAATGTGTTTGTTTACTTAACCAGCTAAACACCGCATATTTATCTACCGATAAATCAACTATGTATTACTTAAAAATAGGCTAAAAAAATTCAATATTTGCCAACATTGCGTAAATATATTACAAAATAGTTACACTCTTTTACTGATTTTTAAAAATCGCTTCGTTAGAATGCCCAAGTATTTTTCTTTTTATCAATTATAAGTTTCCTATGGCTCATCAAGATTACGTTTCTAAAAAAAAATCACCTAAGAAAAAAACAACAAATAAAAAAGCACCTCAGCAAGCTGTTGGCATTAGTTTGAAAACCAAATTAATTGCAGTAGTAACTTTATTTGCATTAATCGGTTTTTCTTATTTTCTTTGGTCACTTGCCCAAACAACAAATGACGGGAGTAACCAAACCATACAAGAAGTTAAAAAGAAAAAGCCAACCAGTGTTAACAACGAAGTTGAGTTACCGGTATTTAACGATGCTGATGATTTTGAGTTTATGAAAAAACTTAAAGAGCAAGAAGTAGAACCAGGTAAATATGAAGTCAAAGATAAAGGCCCTTATTTAATGCAATGTGGCTCTTTTAGAACAGAGCAACAAGCACAAGAGTTAAAAGCCAATATAGCGTTTGCTGGTGTGGTTGCTCAAGTGAAGAAAACAACGGGCAGTAACGGTGTTTGGTATAAGGTAATATTAGGCCCTTATGAGCGTAAGCGTTCAGCTGAAAATGATAAACATAAACTCGCTCGTAACAACATTAATTACTGTCAAATATGGCTATGGCGTTAAAAAGTAATATGTAGCCGAGTAATTAGCTCGGCTTATTTAACAAATATACAATCACAACAAATAATATAAACGACATACCTTTCCAAAAACCAACCGGATTACGTTCCATCAACGGTGGCCGTGTTTTATTAAGAAACACCGAACTTGGTTGTTTAAGATCAGAAATAAACTCTGATATTTCTTCATATCGTTTATAAGGGTTCGGGTGAACGGCTTTCTTTATTGCAAAGTCAATCCAGGCGGGTATCGCTTTATCGTCATTTAATACACTTTGATAATACAATTTAGACTGTGCTGACTTAGTATTCGTTTTGGCGACATTTGTACCATATGGCAAGTCGCCACTAAACATTTGATAAGTAATAACGCCAAGTGAAAATAAGTCAGATAAATGCGTGCCTACTTCTCCTAAAAAGTATTCTGGAGCAGTATATTGGGCAGTGCCTAAATTGTTTTCATGATCAATAGGGCCAACAATTTCAGCTAAACCTGCCACCCGAGTAGAGCCAAAATCAATAATTTTTACCGTACCATTTTTATCTAACATAATATTTGCTGGGCGTAAGTCTTGGTGTAACATTTCCAAGCGGTGGAACGCTTGTAAGCCTTTAGCAATTTGCTCAACAATGTCACGTACTTGCGTTAAAGAAGGCTCAGGGTTATCAACCATCCACTGTGTTAATGTTTGCCCTTCAATGAACTCAGTAACAATATATAAATAATTGCGCTTTCTGTCTTGTTGGCAAGGCTTTAATACGTGAGGGTTATTAATACGTCGTGCTATCCACTCTTCCATTAAAAAACGTTCGATATACGCAGGATCATCGCGCAGATCAACCGATGGTATTTTAATAATGACTTGCTCTTGGCTTTGTTCATCAAGTGCTAAATACACATGGCTGCGGCTGCTGGCATATACTTCTCGAATAATATGATAACCATCAAATGTCATTCTTGCTTCAAGCAATGGCGGAAAAGGCAATTCGGTTAGCTGCTGATAGTGCTGATTCGCTTCTACCAATGGCAGTGAATCAACCCGAATAATTTGTGCCGTTAGGTTATCGGTACTTCCCTCATCAAAAGCTTTATTCACTATCGCTTTAGCGGCTTTATTTAAATCATTTTCATATTCATTAATACTATCAACAATAAACGATTCTTGAACTTCTTCGTAAACACCGTCAGTCGCTAAGAAAAACACATCGCCTTGTTTAAGATCAAGTGCACTGTAGTCAATTTCTGCTGTATCATTAATGCCTAACGCTTTACTTAAATAACTCGTTTCTTTATCAACATAACGACGATGATCTTTAGTACAAAGCTCAACTTTATTGCCCCTAATACGATAAATACGTGAATCGCCAATATGAAAAAGGTGCGCAGTTTGAGACTTCACCACCACAGCACTTAGTGTACATACATAGCCTTTATCTTTGTTGTAACGAAATTCACTTTTACGGGTTTGAGCAAATAACCAAGAGTTAATCGACGTTAACACCTGTAAGGCTGACTTTTTCACCGATAACGCTTCAGACGTGCAATAAAAATCATCTAAAAAATTCAATACTGCCGTTTCACTAGCGATTTGGCTAACCGTACTACTACTAATGCCATCAGCAATCACACTAGCAACACCTTTAGTTGTTAATAAATGATCTTTTGGAATAAAGGTACTTGTATAGTCTTGATTAACGTCTTTGCGACCTTTATCAGAATATTGTCCGGTCGAAACACTTAATTGGCTAGGCATCTATGTCGTTCCCTTATTTCACAACAGAGTTATGTGTAATCGTTATCATTTATTAGTCAGTCAAACTTAACGTAATAGTGTAATAATATAGTATTAATTCATTATTTTTACAGCAGTTTATTGTAGATTTCAACTGAGATAAATTTGTTTATTACGCATAAGATTTTTCCAAAACTACGATTAACATTTTTATGATTACTTAAGCCTATTTTCTTGAAATTCAAATAAAGATCCCAACTTATTAACCATTAGTACATGTTGAGCATAAGCTCGACCAACACATTGAGGTTCCACGTGACTACAATTGTATCTGTAAGACGTAATGGCAAAGTTGTCATTGGTGGCGATGGCCAAGTATCGTTAGGTAATACGGTAATGAAAGGTAACGCCCGTAAAGTTCGTCGTTTATATAATGACAAAGTATTAGCGGGTTTTGCTGGCGGTACTGCTGACGCATTCACTTTATTTGAACGCTTTGAAAGTAAACTTGAAATGCATCAAGGACACTTAACCAAAGCTGCTGTTGAATTAGCAAAAGACTGGCGCAGTGACCGCGCTTTAAGAAAGCTAGAAGCACTATTAGCGGTAGCTGATGAAACCGCATCGTTAATTATTACCGGTAACGGTGATGTTGTTCAGCCTGAGCATGACTTAATTGCAATAGGCAGTGGCGGTAATTTTGCTCAATCTGCAGCAACCGCCCTATTAGAAAATACAGATTTATCAGCACGTGAAATTGTTGAAAAATCATTAAAAATTGCAGGTGATATTTGTGTATTCACCAATCACAACCCTACAATTGATGAGCTGTAAGGAATTATAATGTCGAATATGACCCCACGTGAAATTGTTCATGAACTTGATAGCCATATTATTGGTCAAGATTCTGCGAAACGCGCCGTTGCAATAGCATTAAGAAACCGCTGGCGACGCATGCAGCTAAATGAAGATTTACGCACAGAAGTTACGCCAAAAAATATATTAATGATTGGCCCTACTGGTGTAGGTAAAACTGAAATTGCGCGTCGTTTAGCAAAACTAGCAAATGCTCCATTTATTAAAGTTGAAGCCACTAAATTTACTGAAGTTGGTTATGTAGGTAAAGAAGTTGAAACGATTATTCGTGACTTAACTGACATGGCAACTAAGTTAATTAAAGAACAAGAAATGGCGCGCGTTAAACATTTAGCAAAAGATGCCGCTGAAGAGCGTATTCTTGATGTGTTAATTCCTAACCCTCGAGATAGCTTCGGTAATGAAGAAGAAAGCGATAACAGCTCTACTCGCCAAGTATTTCGTAAAAAACTACGTGAAGGTAAACTTGACGATAAAGAAATTGAATTAGATATTGCCGCGCCACAAATTGGTTTAGAAATTATGTCTCCTCCTGGTATGGAAGACATGACATCGCAATTACAAAACATGTTTCAAAGCATGTCGAATGATAAAACGAAGAAAAGTAAATTAAAAATTAAAGACGCTTTCAAACTGTTAGAAGAAGAAGAAGCGGCTAAGTTAGTGAATCAAGAAGACATAAAACAAAAAGCCATTGATGCTGTAGAGCAAAATGGTATTGTCTTTATTGATGAAATTGACAAAATTTGTAAACGTGGTGAAAGTTCAGGGCCAGATGTATCTCGTGAAGGTGTACAGCGTGACTTACTTCCATTAGTTGAAGGGTCAACAGTTAGCACTAAACACGGTATGGTTAAAACAGATCATATTCTATTTATTGCTTCGGGTGCTTTCCAAATGGCCAAGCCTTCTGACTTAATTCCTGAGTTACAGGGGCGCTTACCAATTAGAGTTGAATTAAAAGCGTTAAAAGTTGAAGATTTCGTTCGTATTTTAACTGAACCAAATGCTTCGTTAACAGAGCAATATACTGCGCTAATGGCCACTGAAGGTGTTGATTTATCGTTCACTGAAGACGGTATTAAAGCGATAGCTGAAGCTGCTTGGCATGTTAATGAAAACACTGAGAACATTGGTGCACGACGCTTACATACTATGATGGAAAGACTTGTAGAAGAATTATCTTACACCGCAAGTGATAAATCTGGTGAAGCATTCATTATTGATGAAGCACATGTAAACAGCGTATTAAATGATGTAGTTAAAGATGAAGACTTAAGTCGCTTTATTTTATAATAACTCTCAATTAAAACGATAAAAGCGTTATATTTTCATAAATATAACGCTTATTTTCTTCAAAATTACACCAACAAGGTTATATCATGGTAAATATTACGCGTTTTATTTTACAAAAAAATAATACCGCTTTAACAATAGAAACTGAGCAGCCAACTACACAATGGCAATTCAATTGTGAATATTTACGTGCATTTTCGCCAGCACAAGTGGCTAGCCAACAAGTCATTAGTCATAAAAAAGGTGTTCGTTTAAATACCATCGAGAATGTCGGTAAACATGGTTTTCGTTTAAATTTTAATGATGATCATAGTTGTATCTTTACTCATGATACCTTTGTTCAATTAGCCGAACATCATGACTCTAATTGGCAAAAATATCTTTCTTTATTGGCTGAAAATAAATTAAGCCGCGAAGAAAAAATAGATATTTTAAATCTCTCTTAAAAATAGCGACTAGGGTCTTTTTATCTTTCTAAGTTGTTTCTGCAGCAATTGATGATAATTTTATACAAAGCAGAGCTTATGACGTGTAATTATTCTACATAAAGAAGCGATAACGTAGTAGAAAGTTATCATCAATGCTGTCTTCGATTCATTTAAACGCATTTTTACTTGCTCTTTAAATAGAATAACTATGTGACATCACACATGCCGCGCTAAATAAGCGTTTAATTTGAACAAAAATCAACCCTGAAAAATCAACAGCCCCTATATTCGCCAGCTCTTATTACCTTTATTTTAATATTCTCTTTTACAATGCTGTATTCATTATAAACTTTTCATGAAAAGTG
>JALZUE010000093.1 GCA_023301705.1 Alteromonadaceae bacterium
TTCTATGTTAACTTAAGATTTTAACTATCAATTCGATAACTAAACACCTTAAAACACGCTTCTCAGGTCTTCCTGAAGAAGTGGAGCGCATTTTAGAGACTTTAGCGCTCACGTCAACACTTAATTTACATTAATTTAATTTAAACACTTCAAGTGTTTAAATTAAAAACAATTAGTATAAAATAAGAGCTCTTATAATACTTTCAAATCAACTTTTAATACTTTTGCATCAACTTTCGGTTCTTAAAATTTAATTTTTCTACGAATAATTAAGGTTAATATTTCAATTAACACTTTTAACAACTCAATATTGTATATTTTCCGTTTTTCTCGACTTCATATAAAAAAAGCCAGTTAACAATTATGTTAACTGGCTTTTATAATTTTTTATAAAAAGAGCTATAAATACTTTAGCTATCTGAGGCAGCTTGTTCTTGTGATGATTGATAAATAATTAGTGGCTTTGTTTCGCCTTTAATTACTGAATCATCAACAACCACTTTACTAACATCTTCTAGTGACGGTAATTCATACATAGTATCAAGTAAAACAGCTTCAACAATTGAACGAAGTCCACGTGCTCCTGTTTTTCTCGTCATTGCTTTATGGGCAATAGCTTTTAATGCATCTTCTCTAAACTCAAGCTCTACATCTTCCATATCGAAAAGTGCAGTAAACTGTTTTGTTAAGGCATTTTTAGGTTCTTGTAATATTTGAATTAATGCATCTTCGTCAAGTTCTGTTAATGTAGCAACAACAGGTAATCGACCTATAAATTCAGGTATTAAACCATATTTAACTAAATCTTCTGGCTCTACTTCTTCAAAACGTTGACTTAATGAAACATCTTCTTCTTTCGATTTTACTGTTGCACCAAATCCAATACCCGTACCTTTGTGACAACGCTGCTCTATAACCTTGTCTAAGCCAGAAAAAGCACCACCACAAATGAACAATATTTTAGATGTGTCGACTTGTAAAAACTCTTGTTGTGGATGTTTACGACCACCTTGAGGTGGAACCGATGCAACTGTACCTTCAACAAGCTTTAATAATGCTTGCTGTACACCTTCACCTGATACATCACGTGTAATCGATGGATTGTCTGATTTACGAGAAATTTTATCAATTTCATCAATGTAAACAATACCTCGTTGTGCCTTTTCAACATCGTAATCACATTTCTGTAATAGTTTTTGTATGATGTTTTCTACATCTTCACCTACATAACCAGCTTCAGTTAATGTAGTAGCGTCGGCCATAGTGAATGGTACATCAAGTAAACGTGCTAAAGTTTGAGCTAATAATGTTTTACCGCTACCTGTTGGGCCGATAAGTAAAATATTACTTTTGCCAAGCTCAATGCCTTTATGAGTATCACCATTACGTAATCGCTTGTAGTGATTATATACTGCTACTGATAATACTTTTTTAGCATGATCTTGACCAATAACGTAATCATCTAAACTTTCACGAATTTCTATTGGTGAAGGTAATGAGTCCTGATTTTCTTTTGGTGCAATCTCTTTAATTTCTTCACGAATGATGTCATTACATAAATCGACACACTCATCGCAAACAAAGACGGATGGCCCTGCAATTAATTTACGAACTTCGTGTTGGCTTTTGCCACAGAAAGAACAGTAAAGTAATTTTCCATTATCACCGTCACCTTTTTTAATATCGGTCATACGGTACCTCTTCTCAATTCTTTTAATATAGTTAGCTGCTTATGCAACAGAATTAAATAACACTTATGTTATTTATCTAATCTCTCACTTAATATGGCATCAACTAAGCCATATTCAACCGCACTCTCTGCACTTAAAAAATTATCTCGGTCAGTATCTTCAGATACTTTCTCTAATGGTTGATCTGTATGCTCTGCCATTAAGCGATTTAATTTTTCTTTTATGTATAAAATTTCTTTTGCATGAATTTCAAAATCTGACGCTTGACCTTGAAAGCCACCTAAAGGCTGGTGAATCATGACACGAGCATTTGGTAAACAGTAACGCTTGCCCTTTTCACCACCTGATAATAAAAATGCTCCCATACTAGCCGCTTGTCCAATACAAACAGTACTAATATTAGGTTTAATAAATTTCATTGTATCGTAAATTGCCATACCAGCTGTTACTGAGCCGCCTGGCGAATTGATATAAAGGTAAATATCTTTTTCTGGATTTTCTGATTCTAAAAATAGTAATTGAGCAACAATTAAGTTAGCCATGTGATCTTCCACTTGACCACATAAGAAAATAACACGTTCTTTTAGAAGACGAGAATAAATATCAAAAGAGCGTTCACCTTTAGGTGTTTGTTCAACAACCATAGGTACTAAAGCGTTTTCTGTTGTACTAGTAATATCTGACATATTTTTATGAGGGGTAAACAATGGATGAATCCTTTTAAAATAAAAATGGCTTATATGAAAACATATAAGCCATTTAAGCTATTAATGATGTTAATGTCAATATAGCTTATTTAGCTTGTTGATTCATAATATCAGAGAATTTAGCTTTTTTGTTTGTTACTTGTGCTTTTTCTAATAATGCGTCAACTGCTTGCTCTTCTAAAGCAACGTTTTGCATTTGTTGTAACATTTCTTTATTAGACTTGTAGTAACTAATTACTTCACTTGGATCTTCATATGCAGATGCTGCTGATTCAATTAATTCATCAACTTTTGCATCGTCAACTTTGATTTCGTTAGTTTTGATAACTTCACCAAGTAATAAACCAACTTTAACACGACGTTTAGCTTGTTCTTCAAACATTTCTGCCGGAAGTTCTGGCATTTTAGTTGGGTCCATTTGACCACCAAAACGTTGAATTGCTTGTTGACGTAGTACATCAACTTCTTGTGCAATTAATGCTTTAGGGATATCAACTTCGTTAGCTTCTAATAAACCTTCAATCACTTGCTCTTTCACTTTGGTTTTCAGTGTTTGAGTTAGTTCGCGTGACATGTTTTTACCAACTTCAGTGCGTAATGCTTCAACGCCACCTTCTTGAATACCGAATAATGTTGCAAACTCTTCATTCACTTCTGGTAATACTGAGCCTTCTGTTTTTACAACAGTAATATCAAACTCAGCATCTTTACCTTTTAAGTTTTCAGCATGGTAATCTTCAGGGAAAGTTACTTTAATTGTTTTCTCTTCTTCTACCTTCATGCCAATGATGTCAGTTTCAAAACCAGGGATCATTTTGCTTGCGCCTAATTCAAGTTCAAAGTTTTCAGCTTTACCGCCTTCAAACTCTTCACCGTCAACACGGCCAATAAAGTTAATTGTTAACTTATCGCCTTTTTTAGACTTACGCTTATTTTCTTTCCACGTTTTATGTTGGTTTTGTAAAGTAACAAACATTTCATCTAAGTCACTGTCGTCTATTTCAACTTCTGGACGTTCAACTTTAATTGTTTCTAAATCTTTTAATGCTACTTCTGGGTAAACTTCAAACGTTGCTTCAAACTCTAAAGCTTCACCTTCGGTGTTGCTTTTAGCAACAAACTCAGGACGGCCTGCAGGGTTTAACTTTTCAGCAACAACAGCATCGAAGAAATTACGTTGCATTAATTCACCAGCAACTTCTTGACGAACTGATTGGCCGTAACGTTTTTTAAGTACTGTTGGTGGAACTTTACCAGGACGGAAACCATTAATACGCTGTGTTTTACCGATTTGACGTAAACGATTTTTAACTTCACCATCTACAGACTCAGCCGGAACAGAAATAGTAATACGGCGCTCTAGGCCTTGAATAGTCTCAACTGAAACTTGCATTTATATACCTCAAATATCTTGCGTATTTACGCTGTTGTGTGCGCATCAAATTAGTAATTGTAATATTAATTGATGCTTCAAATTAAAATAATGACGCGGAATTATAGCGGTGGTTGTTTAAAGAGTCGAGTAGATAGCAGAAAATAAGTTAAAAAAGTGTGTTTTTATTTTGTTAAAGGATAAGAAAGATAAATAAATAAGAAAAGTGGTCGGTGATGCAAGATTCGAACTTGCGACCCCTTGGACCCAAACCAAGTGCGCTACCAAGCTGCGCTAATCACCGACATATAACTTTTTAATCTATTGCCTCAGATAGAAGCAAAAGATGGGGTGGCTAAAGGGACTTGAACCCTCGACAACCGGAATCACAATCCGGGGCTCTACCAACTGAGCTATAGCCACCATAACAAACATAATTATGTTGTTTTTAATATTATTCTAAGGTAGAAAAATACCATTTACATTGTAAAGAATTTCGCAGTATTCTTTAAGCTTACGCTGTAAGAACTGCCTCCTTCAGAACGGGGCGTATCTTAATCACCCGCTAATATTAAGTCAACAGTTATTTATGATAATTTTACTATAAATCCCTATTAATTTTCCCTAAAGCTCACTTCGTATTTATATTATACAATTTATTGTTTTAAAATGAACAACACTAGCCTTAACATCTAAAAACGGCATCGCTTTGTTAAATAAATTTACAACCTTGCTGGGTAAGTGAAGCTTCACTCTCAACTCAATTATTTAATGTAAATGAACAATTACTATTTGCTATGACTTAAATTAACGAATTAATAAAACTTATGTATTAGTGAAATCTACGAAAAAGGCATTAATTAGGTTCACAGATAAAACGCAAAAGGAATCAAATGATTACAGTGTCAACAAAAAAAGTAATGATGATTAGAATAATGTGAAATTAGGGTATTTAAAAATAAAAGAACAATTGAGGTAAGTAGAAATGGCACGCCACTCAGGATTCGAACCTGAGACCCACGCCTTAGAAGGGCGTTGCTCTATCCAGCTGAGCTAGTGGCGCACAACAATATAATAAAAATATTATAAAATGGTCGGTGATGCAAGATTCGAACTTGCGACCCCTTGGACCCAAACCAAGTGCGCTACCAAGCTGCGCTAATCACCGACATATTGTTAAAGTGCATGCCTTAACGGATGCGAATACTACTGAGTTGGTACTCTGTCGTCAAACACTTTTTCTAAAAAAAGGTTTGTTCGCTCACTTTTACATCAAGAATAATAAAAAGCGGCCAATTTTATTCATTTAGAGTGTTTCTTTCTTATTACAGAAACAATAAATACTGTGCATATTAAGGTCACGCTTAAAACTTTCTATTTGCACACTAAAATTTGCTACAACCGCTATCTAAATTGTGCGAAAATAACATTATTGATCAAACCGCATATACATAATGTATACAACATATTATTGAGTATTATGACAGCACAGTTAATAGATGGTAAAGCGATAGCCCAGAACATAAGGCTTTCAGTAAAGAGTAAAGTTGATGAACGTATTGTAAATGGGATGCGTGCGCCAGGTTTAGCCGTAATATTAGTAGGCTGTGATCCAGCTTCACAAGTATATGTAGGCAGTAAACGTAAAGCATGTGAAGAAGTCGGGTTTATTTCTCGTTCTTATGATTTACCAAAAGAAACCACTGAAGCAGAATTACTTAATTTAGTAGATAAATTAAATAATGATGATGAGGTCGACGGTATTTTAGTACAGCTTCCATTACCTAAAGGGTTAAATTCAAACTTAATTATTGAACACATTAACCCTAATAAAGACGTTGATGGTTTTCACCCTGCGAATGTTGGTAAGTTAGCTTTACGTCAACCTGGGTTACGCCCTTGTACGCCAAAAGGCATTGTTAGATTAATTGAATCAACTGGCTTAAAAGCTAAAGGGTTAGATGCTGTTATTGTTGGTGCCTCTAATATTGTAGGAAGACCAATGGGCTTAGAGTTATTGTTAGCAGGCGCTACGGTTACAACCACTCACCGATTTACAAAAGATTTAGAAGCTAAAGTACGCCAAGCTGATTTACTTGTAGTTGCGGTTGGCAAGCCTGAGTTCATTCCTGGTGAATGGATAAAAGAAGGTGCTATTGTAATTGATGTGGGTATTAATCGATTAGATTCAGGTAAGCTCGTTGGTGATGTCGATTTCGGTGTTGCAAAAAATAAAGCAAGTTACATTACACCAGTTCCCGGTGGTGTTGGGCCAATGACTGTTGCTTGTTTAATTGAGAATACACTTATTGCTTGTGAGCAGTCTAAACGATAAAAATACGTTATTAATATTTTTGTTATTCAGTTCATTCTTAACAAAAAGCCCAGTAATAATATTTATTACTGGGCTTTTTTTGTGTGTATTTAGCGACTGATATATTTAGCGAATAAAGACATCCATCTAACGTCTTATTTTTTACGCCACGTTGTTTTACCTGCACTGTCTTCTAATACGATGTTCATTGCATTAAGCTTATCTCGAGCATCATCTGCTAACGCCCAATCTTTATCAGCTCGCGCTTGGTTACGTTGTATAATTAATGCTTCAATGATATCAACTTCGTTACTATCGCCCTGCCCTTGTAAAAACTGCGCAGGATCCAGTTGTAATAAACCTAATAAACTACCGAGTTGCTTTAATACACTTGCTAGTTTAATGACGTTACTTTCATCATTTGCTTGTTTGGCAACATTCAACTCTTTTGCCACTTCAAATAGAACAGCAAGTGCTTCAGGTGTATTAAAGTCATCATTCATGGCTTTACAAAACTTTTCAACAAATGTGTCTGTTTTATCTAACGTTATCGTTGAATCAATGTTTACATCTCGTAATGCTGTGTATAAACGCTCCATTGAAGAACGTGCTTGATCTAAGTTGTCAGTAGAATAATTTAACTGGCTTCTGTAGTGACCCGACGTTAAAAAGTAACGTGTAGTTTCAGCATCATAATTAGCTAATACTTCACGAATAGTAAAAAAGTTACCTAAAGATTTAGACATTTTAGTTTGATCAACTTGCACCATACCTGTGTGGATCCAATAATTCACATAAGGAGTGTCAAGTGCACAACAACTTTGTGCTATTTCATTTTCATGATGGGGAAAAGATAAATCTGAACCACCGCCATGAATATCAAAATGATGACCTAACTCTTTCGCATTCATTGCTGAACATTCAATATGCCAGCCTGGGCGACCTTCACCCCAAGGTGAAGACCAACTAGGTTCATCTACCTTGGCCATTTTCCATAAAACAAAATCTAATGGGTTGCGTTTAGTCGTATCTATTTCAACACGAGAACCAGATTGTAATTGCTCTAAGTTTTGCCCACTTAGCTCACCGTACTTTTCAAAACTTGAAACATCAAATAATACATCACCAGAGCTTGCTACATAGGCATGGTTTTTACTAACTAATTGTTCAACCATTGCAATAATTTCTTGCATATGGGTTGTAACACGCGGTTCTATGCTTGGTCGAAGTAAATTTAAATCATCAAAGTCTTTGTGCATATCAGCAATAGTACGTTGAGTTAATTGCTCGCATGTTTCATTGTTTTCAATTGCACGCTTAATTATTTTGTCATCAACATCTGTCACATTTCGCACATATGTCACGTCATAACCAGAAAAACGCAAATAACGCACAATATTATCGAAACCTATATAAGTACGAGCATGACCGATATGACATAGGTCGTAAACAGTAACACCACAAACATATAAACCGACTTTCCCTGCATGTAGGGGTTTAAACTCTTCTTTTTGACGAGATAACGTATTATAAACTTGTAACATGTTCTGGTGATTTCCCATTTAACCTAAATAATTAATCGCGATTGTACATTATCATCAACAAAGGGTCATCACTCCCTTTACAGAAATATTAGTTGGGTTACAATTCTCTTATCTTTTTATAGAATAATTTGGATTAAAAACTACATGATTACTTTTAAAACTACCTTAGGTGATATCAAAATTGCATTAAACTTTGATGATGCACCAGTTACAGCGGAAAACTTTAAGAAGTACGCCAAAGAAGGCTTTTACAATGGCACTATATTTCACCGCGTAATTAAAGGTTTTATGGCACAAGGTGGTGGCTTTGCTTCAGGTATGGAAGAAAAGGATACTAGCGCAACGATTAAGAATGAAGCAAATAATGGATTAAGCAATACACGTGGCACATTAGCAATGGCGAGAACACAAGATCCGCATTCAGCGTCTGCACAGTTTTTCATTAACTTGGTTGATAACGACTTTTTAAACTTTAAAAGTGAAACAACACAAGGCTGGGGCTACTGTGTATTTGCTGAAGTTAGTGAAGGAATGGATATTGTTGATAAAATGGCATTAGCTGAAACTGGTCGTAGTGGTTACCATGATGACGTACCTAAAGAAGAAATTGTTATTACTGAAACAATTGTTGAATAGTTAACACTAATAATGACAACGATTAACAAAGATCAAGTCACCTACTTTATTGCTGACTTGCATCTTGCTGAAGACAGGCCTGAGATAACGGCCTGTTTTTTATCGTTTTTAAAAAACGAAGCCGTTAATGCAGAGGCACTTTATATTTTAGGTGATTTATTTGAAGTATGGTTTGGTGATGATTACGACACTGAGCTAAACAGAAGTGTTGCCTCCGATTTAAAAGCATTAAATGATGCTGGCATACCTGTTTTTTATATTCATGGTAACAGAGATTTTATACTCGGTAAGCGATATGCTGCAATGTCGGGAATGACATTATTACCTGAAAAGTATGTAATTGAACTTTATGGCGAGCGCATACTATTAATGCATGGTGATACATTATGTACTGCTGACATTGACTATCAAAAATTCAGAAAAAAATCGCGGACTTGGTGGTGGTTAGGGTTTATGACTAATTTACCTTTACTTATTCGTAAAAAAATTGCGCAAAACTATCGCAAAAAAAGTAAACAAGCACAACAAGGCAAGTCACTTGATATTATGGATGTAACATTGTCAGAAGTGGTTCAAGATTTAGAGCACTTTGATTGTCAATTAATGATTCATGGCCATACCCATAGACCTGCTATTCATCAACTAAATGCGAATAACCAACCTGCTACTCGTATTGTGTTGGGTGACTGGTATGAACAAGGTGCTTGGTTAAAAGTGAGTGATAATAATAAAGAACTATTAAACGCTACATTCGAATAAAAATTCGCTTTATATGAATATTTTTATAAAATTTACTTTCATAAATGTAATTTAACGTCTACTCTTATATTTATAGTCTATAAGAAATAATGTCGATAAAATTTACACTTCCTAAAAAACCATAAGATAACTCACTGATTAAAAACAAAATTAAATTACGGCCTACAAATTGCTTGTGAGCTTTAGCATCACACTATAATCAATTGTTGATGTTTAAATTTTTTGTTAATTTTTTTGAATTGAATACATCAGCTCAAAAAAGTATTCTAAGGTATATATTATGAAGTTATTTAATACAGTGCGTGGGTTAGTTTTTAGTTCATTAGTCGTTTTTTCTGGTTTAGCGAACTCTGCAATCATTGAGTTTAACAGTGATCAAACGCAAGTTGGCCCTCTTACTTTTGAAAATGTAATTGGTGATATTGACCTTACAGTCTCTGCTGGTATTTTTTTTAGAAACTCAGATAGGTTAAGTACTCCAAATAATACAAATAGTCGTTTAAGTGTGCTTACAAGCTCTGGCTTAGGAGTTCAAGCTGGTGTCAACGGTGTTGATACAAGTATTGAAATTGATGGCTCTGGACGTAATGATGCATTAGTTTTTACATTTTCAGAAGAAATTTCTTTTCTAGGTTTAAATTTTGGTAATGTCGATGATGGTGATACATTTAACTTCGGTGAAATTAACTTAGAAGGCAATGCATTTACTCGTTCGCTTACTGATGCGCCAATTTTAGATAATCAATTTACATTTGTTCCTACTTTTATTGGAACAGCGTTTGCTGTTGGTACTTTAATTGATGATTCGTCTTTTACTATTACTGGTATCAATATAGCTGAAGTTCCAGAACCAAGTACATTACTCATATTTTCATTAGGTTTAATTGGTTTAACTTTACGTTTACGTCGAAGTGTAAAATAAAGCATAAAACACTAGTAATACAATAAAAAGAGAGCTTTGCTCTCTTTTCTTTATTTCAATTGTTTTTTACAAATTGGTAATCAGCTACTCTTCAATTAAAAATTATCTATATCGCTAAGTTTTATCACAATAAATTTAGCCATTAATCTTCATTTCCAAAATCGTATAAAACACCCAAATTTATAATGATAAATAATGTTCAATACTTGAACACCTGAGTAAATAAACTATAGTTTCTTTAAAGAACTCTAAAATAATTATAAATACTCATAAGCATTACATGATTCAAATATTTCATAAAAAATATATAAACTTAATATCATTGAGTTCTAATCAAACACAGTTCACTAATCTTTTATTATTCAATATTATTTTTGTATTTATACTTTTTAGCTCTTATGTAAATGCTAATAATTTGAATGCTAAAGAAGTTATTGATCCTGCATTAAACAGTCTCATTAGTTTAGAAAACAAACAAGAAAAACCAACTAATAGTAGTCAACACTTTAAACAGTTACTAAATCAAGCTAATAATTTATACAAGCAGAAGAAGTATACTGGCGCGATTGAAAAATATAGTAACTCTATAACATATTTACAAAAAAATGATCCAACAACAATCAAACATAAGGGTAGTATTTATACTAAAATAGCAGAGTCATATAAGCGCTTAAAGAATAGAGAAAAAACAGCCTATTTTTATAAAAAGTCTTTAGATATATTTATTAAATTGGATAATAAAAAGTATATAGCTCGTACTCTTAATACATTAGCAGAATCGGAACGTTACTTAGGTAACTTAGTTATTGCTCTAGAATATTCAACAGAAAGCTTGAAAATACACAATACGATCAATGATCCAACAGGGTATGCAAAAGCATTGATGGGTGCAGGCATTATTTATCGACATATAGAACGTTACGAAAAATCACTTAAGCACATATATAAAGCATACTTATATTACAAAGAAACCAATAATTACGATGGTATTGCAAAAACTTCGAATGAAATGGGCAATATCTATATAAAATTAGAACAATTTGAGGAAGCTAAGTATTTTTTAAAAGAAACAATTAATATACCTAAAGAAAAAATTAGTTTAACTACGTTATCGTCTGCTTTAAGAGAAACAGCGGTTATTGACTTTAATGATAAAAACTATGATTCAGCATTATTTTTCGCTAAAAAAGCATACAATATATATAAAGATGAAAATGAAAAACTTAAAGAGTCACTCACTGCTCGTATTATTGCAAACATATTCCGAGAACAACGAAATATAACAAAGGCAATTAGTTACTATCAAAAATCATTGGCAATTGCTACTCAACATAACAATGAACTATATCAAATAAAAGCACAAACTCCACTAGCTGGAATAATGATAACTATCAATACAGATGAAGCTATTCTCTTACTTAAAAACTCATTAGAAATTGCGTTACGACTAAAGAATAAAGAACAAATTTTATATACTTATCGTACTCTTCGACAAGCAGAAGATTATAAGGGCAACTTTAAAAAAGCATTAAGCTATGCCAAAAAAGAAATCAAATTAGCCAATATTATAAGAAATGAATATGATGAAAAAAAAATATCATTAACGAAGGTAGCATTACACTCTCAAAAAATAGAAATTGAATTAGCATCATTAAGAGAAAGGACTAAACTAGATCAGCTTGAATTAATTAAAAAAAACAATGAGATAGAAATTGTTAGAAAGACTAAAATGATTAATGAATTAGAATTAAAGAAAAATCAATATGCTAGTATCGCGTTAACTTCGTTAACAACTATTTGTTTAATTCTAGTACTATTTATTTATCGTAGTTTTATCATATCAAAAAAACGTAACAAAAAACTATACCACCTTGCATCTAGAGATCACCTGACTAATTGTTACAACCGTAGAGCACTATTTAAATTAATGGACAAACATATCTTATCTAAAGAATTAGATGATCAATATTGTGTCATTATGGCTGATATCGATAACTTTAAGCAAGTGAATGACACTTATGGACATAACAAGGGAGATAGTGTCATAAAATCTTTTTCAGAGGTATTACAAAAAAGTATTCGTCATGATGATGTTGTTGCTCGTTATGGCGGTGAAGAATTCTGCATAATACTAAAAGATATATCTCAAGAAAAAGCGTTAAAAATTGCTGAATATATTCGTAAAAAAATTGAAAAATCAACTTTTTCTAATATTTCAGTGACAAGTAGTTTTGGTATTAGCTCGCTTGAATATGGTGCTAAAACAGCATCCGGGTTAATTGAACAAGCTGATATTGCGCTTTATAAATCAAAAGAGCTGGGCCGTAATAAAGTGACGTTTTGGGATCCTGCATTTGCAAAAGAGTAAGCAATAAGACGAATTTTTTATTCTGTATTAAAATAGCCTAAATAATTAGTGTTTTATAATGGTGTACCACTATGAAATTTAAAGTCATCATCTGGGCTTAATATTAAGTCGGCTTCAACTTTTCCAAAATATTCGACTCTATCACTTATATCAGTAGGTGAAATTGATTGAGCTAAAGCTAAATAATCTTGGTAGTGGCGTGCTTCAGATCTTAATAGTGAGGTATAAAAATCACCTAGTGTTTTATCAACATGCGGGGCTAACATAGCAAAACGCTCACACGATCTTGCCTCGATGTATGCACCACAAATTAGCTTATCAACTAAGGTATCAGGTTCATGTGTTTTAACGTGTGTTAGCATGCCCTTTGCGTATCGCCCGGGGGTGATATGAACATAATTTACATCATAATGATGCATCATCTCTAGTACTTGATAAAAGTGATGTAACTCTTCTTTAATTAGCATCACCATTTTATCAACTAAGTCTTGTCCATATCTAGAGTTTGACTTAGGTATCATCGACTTTTTAAGTGTATTCTTATCACTTAGTAACAGCCAATCTCCTTCCAGTTTATAAATATACTGTTCAAAAGGCTGTAACCAAGCTAATAATGCTTTTCCACTTTCTTTATCTACGGCATATTTACGAATAAGAAACATAGCTGATTGAGCTGCTTTTAATTCGCACACTAAATGATCTAAAAGAAGCATAGGAAGATTTTCTAATTTAATAGCTTCTTCAACCCATTTATTGGGAGTTTCACATTTGAGAAATGATTTAATAGGGGCTAATAATTCGTGATAAGGCATTAATGTACACATGATAAAACTAAAAGATAATATACAAATATTATCATAAATAATGCTAGTTATGCTTAGTTAACGGCAGTAAAAATAATATGAATCGATAAATATGAATGAAATATTATTATGAATAAAAGATTTAAGTGTTTCTAGCTAGTTCAATCAAGTCATTCTAGATAAAATTATATCAATACCTAAAAGAACAAAATATGAAATTAATAATGAAAACTGAATTTGATAACTTACGTTTAAACCCTAAACATACTTATGAAGCAGATAATAATGGAAATAAACAAGTCATTAAAATATATCGGTTAAATGAACTCATTGCGAAAAAAGTTACTCAAAAAAAGTCGATTAGATACTTTGGTATTAAAGGTTATAATCATTACTTAATGAATGAGGATATTTAACATTATGAAATCTCCTGTCGATAAATTATTAACTAAACACCAGAATTTAACCCATACTGAACATATAAAAGTGGTTTCTCATACACAGCGAGAACAAGACGATTGGTACATCAATACGCTAATGTTAGAAAATATTGAACCACCGTTTAAATATAAACGCAAAAAGTTATATAAGTCATTAACAGGGCAATATATCAATTTAACTTATTACCCTGATATAGAGCTAGTCGCAAACTTTGAAATAGAGATAATGAAAATTGTTAGAATAAAAGTTGCTTAATACTGTTCAATTTAACTTTACTATCTCATACTAAAAACAACAAAGCTTATAACAATATTGCAACGTTATTTAAACAAGTAGATGCTGACGATTTATAGCAACATAAATAAAAAAAATGTTAAGCTAAATAATGTATTTTTATTAAAAGGAATTGATGATGATACCAAACCATATTTTGAATGTTTACAACCCGCATAAAAATCAACTACAAAACACGAAGAATAACAAAAAAAATTTATATTACTATATATTACATATTGTAATGGTAAGCCTTATTCCTGCATTTAGTGCATATTATGCATCTGTTTATATTGGCTGGTCTATTAATACTGACGAGCCAATTAAACTAACACCATACTATGCCGCTATGATGAGTGTTAGCCTTTATATTACCTTAATAACCGGAGTATTCATTTTAGCTTGTGTCATTTATGGTTTAGCTAAAAGGTTTGGTTCTCACGCTAACTTTATTCAATCGATAACCCTTGCAGCATATACCTTAACACCGGTATTAATATCAGGCTTAGCAAGCTTATATCCTGTATTATGGTTCATAGCGTTAATTGGTGTTTTTTCGTTAAGTTACAGTATTTATTTACTCTATATAGGTATACCAATATTAATGAAAGTTTCTCAAGATAAGGGCTTTATTTATGCGAGTTCTGTTGTCACAGGTGGCTTAATTTTATTCATATTATTAATGACTGTTGTTATATTACTTTGGAATTTAGGTATAACCTCAAGTATATTCATTAATGTTAGCTAAATAATATAAGCTTAACTGACGATGAGTGGAGTAAAATCAATAAAAAATTCACTTCCCTTACCCCAATCACTTTTAATGCCAAGCTCTGCATTGTGGTGTTGCAATACATGTTTAACAATTGCCAAACCTAACCCTGAACCACCTGTATGTCTTGATCTAGACTTATCAACACGATAAAAACGTTCGGTTAAACGATGTACATGGTCGGGTTTAACTCCGGGTCCATTGTCTTTAACTGAAAATCTAACTTTATCACCATAAGCTTTCCAGCTAATAACAATTTCCCCACCTTCAGGAGTATAAGCAATAGCGTTTGATAGTAGGTTTGAACATGCACTTTTTATTTCAGTATCAACCCCTTTAATATTGAAGTCAGAATCAATAATAACGTGAATAGCGTGATGTTTATCTTGGTTTAACCAGTTAGCGTCTTCAACAAGCTGTTGTATAAGCTTAGGCATATCGATTGTTTGTTTAAGATCGTTTTCAGTATTAATTTCAACTCTAGATAATGTTAATAGCTGTTCAACTAAACGATCCATTCGAGTCACTTGGGATTCAATAGTATTAAATGCTTTTTTCCAGTGATCATCTAAAGCATTATCAGCACCTTGTACCATTTCAACATAGCCACGCACCACTGTTAATGGTGTTTTAAGTTCATGAGATACATTAGCAACAAAATCTTTTCGCATTTGTTCCAGGCGCTTTACATTACTAACATCCCGAGCTAGAAACAGAACTTGATCACTTCCGTAACGCATTAAGCGAAGCTCAAGTGTGACTTCATTATCTAATGGAGAAGGGATATAAAGCGGCTTATTGATTTGATTCTTAGATAAAGTTAGTGAGAATTGTGGGTAACGAATTAAATTATCAATACGCTGACCAGCATCTTCGGGGGTTCTGATACCTAGTAGCTTCTGTGCTTTAGTATTACCCCATTCAATAATGTAATCATTCGATAACACTAAAGCCGCATCAGGCAATGCTTCGGCACCATCATGAAATTGGCGTATACGATCATTTAACTGCTTTTGTTTAGCCCTAGCATGTTGAACTTGCCTATATAAACCATCAAAAATTCGCCCCCACACACCACGAGCAACCGGTGGAGAGAGTGACTTACTTTCCCAAAGCCAATGCACTAATTTGAGAATTTGTTGATAATTCCACAATAATAAGCCAGTAACAAAAAAGAATGCTAACGCCCATAAATAACCAACAGCAAAACCTAACAACAAACAAAGTGCGATTGTTATAAAAAGTCTAGAATATAAAGGTAATGCGCTTAGACGTAAAAACATAAGTTATCGAGTTAATTTTCCAGAAAAACGATAACCAGAGCCACGAACTGTTTGAATGAAGTTTTCGTGCCCTTCACCTGTAATAGCTTTACGTAAACGTCTAATATGCACATCTACCGTTCTATCTTCAACATACACATTAGTACCCCAGACATTATCTAATAATTGTTCTCTGCTGTATACTCGCTCAGTGTGTGTCATAAAAAAGTGTAATAACCTAAACTCAGTTGGCCCTAGTTCTAAACTTTTATCGTTAATTGCCACTCGATGCGCCACAGGATCTAATGATAGACCATGGAACTCAATCACTTCTTCTAAAGAAGTTGGAGATACACGGCGAATAACCGCTTTAATTCTTGCAATTAACTCTTTAGGTGAAAAGGGTTTAGTTACATAATCATCAACACCTGCATCGAAACCTTTTACTTTGTCTTCTTCATCAGCACGTGCAGTTAACATAATAATAGGAATGTTACGGGTATATTCATTATGTTTAAGCATTTTAGCAAACTTAACTCCGGTTCCACCAGGTAGCATCCAATCAAGTAATATCAAATCAGGGTATGGTTCTTTGATTAATGCTTGTGCACTTTCAATATCGTCCGCTTCTAATGAGTTAAATCCATTTTGATCTAATACAAATGAAATCATTTCGCGAATTGGCGCTTCGTCTTCAACAATTAAAATTTGTCGATTCATTCTTATTCCTAACGTATTTATGTGTAAATTTTATAAATGCTATTTTGATACACTTTTGTGACAATTTAATTACAGTATAATAGTGTTGCCCTTATACCACTATTTATCTATGCTAAATAATTAGTAAATAAAGGAATATTTTACATTTATTTATCAAAATTCCCTTGTAATGGTTGAATAAAGGTTCGTAACACACTCATGGTTATTAAAAGTATTTCTAAAAAGCTATTAACACGCGTTTTATCGTTTTATTTTATATTAACGCTCATTGTAACTGGCATACAAATTATTGCCGAGTATACAAATACTAAATCACATATAAATGAAGAGCTACTTACCTTAGAGAAAACATTTAGCGGTAGTTTAACTAGAGCTGTATGGGAATTAAATACACAACAAATTATCGATATTGCTGAAGGTTTAATTTCAACGCCTAATATCAAAGGCATATCAATAAAAGATGACAACAAAGAAATTATTGTTCAACTTGGTCAATTGCCAGACGAACATATGCAAGAACAAAGCACAAAAAATAAAACACTAGAATCTCTATCTCAAGGTTTTTTTAGTCACACATTTCCATTAATTTTTGAATTTTCAGGACGTGAAAGTTTAGTTGGCAACGTGACTATATCATCAAACAATGAAGTTATTTTTAACCGTATAGAAGTAGGGTTATACTTTCTTATTGCAAATGCAATGGTAAAAACAGCGGTATTAATGCTTTTATTTTCTTGGGCATTTTCTAACTTTTTAACAAAGCCATTAACTGAGCTGACAGAACAAATGCAAGGATTTAACATTAATGATCCAGAAGCATCAAAACTACATACTATTAACTACGAAAAAAATGAATTAACTATTTTAGAGAATGCATATAATCATTTAATAGATGAATTGTTATTTTATCAAAACAGATTAGTTAATGCGCAAAAAACAATTGTTGTAGCCAATGCAAAACTTGATGAACATAATATCCAACTTGAACAAGAGGTTGCTAAAAAAGCTTCTTCGTTAAGTAACTCTATGCTTAAAATGGAATTACAAAAACAAGAAGTACTATTACAACAAAAACAGTTAAAAGAAGAAAACTCTCGACGAAAAAAAACAGAAATTATTTTGCTGGAAACCAATAAAAACTTAAAAAATTCAATTTTAGAACTCAATAGCATTCACAAGCACTTAATAAAATCAGAAAAAATGATGGGGATAGGCTATTTATTATCAGAGCTAACTAGTAAAGTTGAAGCTCCTATGAGCGTAAATATTACTTCAGTGAGTTATTTAAGTGATTTAATTAATCAACTGAAAGATAAAATCAATAAAAATGAACTATCAAAAAAAGCATTACAAGAGTTTATTGAACAAAGTCAGCAAAGCGTAAAACTATTAACAACTAATTTAAATAAATCAGTATTTATTATTAATGAGCATAATCAAATAGCCATTGATCAGATTGATAACAAACTGAAATCCATTAATATTTATAATTATGTTAATGATGTTGTCAATGTATTACAGACTAAATTAGATGAGATGAAACATACAATCAAATTGAACTGTCCAGTAGATATTCAAATTAATACTTATGCAGGAAGTTTGTCACAATTAATTATCACTTTAATAATTAATTCAATTAACTACAACTTTGAAAATATTGCTCATGGGCATATCAATATTACTATTTTATTAAAGAAAAATACCATTAGTATTCATTACCATGACAATGGTGTGGGTCTTAGCCAAACTGAATTAAACGATATGTTTACACTTGAAAATTTCAAACAAAATTTAAACTACCATGTCATTCATAATATTGTGACGAATAACTTAAATGGTAGTATTTCTGCTTATAGTGAGCTTAACGAAGGTTTAGGTTTTATTATAAAGTTCGACAACATCACATAATATTGTAGATATAAAGTTATGATTAAAATGATAAATACATGACTTACTACTTTCGTTTACGTTATGATATCGCCCATTAATTTCCATTACTCACTCTATTATTAGGAATTCAACATGTGGTTCAAAAACCTGTATGTTTTTGCTTTTACCAAGCCATTTGAATGGCAAGAACAAGACCTTGAAAAACAACTAAATGAGCACCTTTTTACACCTTGTAGCTCTACAGAAATGTCACATGTTGGTTGGGTTAATGCTATTGGTAAGCATGGTAGTAGTACAATTCATTGCTCAAACAACAATATTTTATTGTGTGCAAGAAAAGAAGAAAAAATGTTACCTGCTTCGGTAATTAAAGATATGTTAGAAGCTAAGGTCAGCCAATTAGAGGCAGAGCATAGCCGAAGTGCAACAAAGAAAGAAAAAGAACAATTCAAAGAAGATATTACCTTTGAGTTACTACCTCGTGCATTTTCTAGAATTACCGATACTCATGCTTATATCAATGCACAAGAGAATATTATTGTCATCAATACAAGTAGTCGTTCAAAAGCAGAAGACTTTCTAGCACTATTAAGAAAATCTTTAGGCTCATTACCTGTTACTAGCCCATCACCAGAAAAAGCACCTGACGAGTTGATGACTGAATGGCTAGTTGAGCATAACTTAGGTGAATCATTTCAGCTTGGAATGGAAGCAGAGTTACATGCAATCGGTGATGATGGCGCAATTATTCGAGTAAAAAATCAAGATTTAACTAGCGATGAAATCAAAATACATTTAGATGCTGATAAATTTGTTGTAAAAGTAGCACTAGAGTGGGATGACGCTATGTCATTTGTTTTATGTGACGATATGGCAATTAAACGCATTAAATTCTTTGAAGTATTACAAGAGCAAAATGATGATATTGACAAAGATGATGTTGTAGCCAAAATTGATGCAGACTTTTCACTAATGGCAGGTGAATTAAATCGATTAATTAACAACTTATTCGGTGAGTTTTCATTAAATGCTAAGCAATATTTAGACAGTTAATTAATACTTTTTTAAAGCTACACCAATTAAAAAGCCAGTACGAGTTATCATACTGGCTTTTTCCATCAAGTTAACACACAAATAAACGTTAACTGAATGTTTCTTTAATTTCTTGTACTAGCACATTAAAATCTTCGTCTTTTAAAAACGCATCATTAGGTAAAATACCTTTTTTAACATAGCTATTTAATAAGACTTTTTGCGTAGATTCACTTTTGAATGTTCCTGTTGCAATTGCACCAGCTCTAATAAAGTCAATATAGTGCACTTCACTTGGCAGCTTAGATAAGTCACTCCAGTTTTCAACAACATAGCTGAAATCTTCAGAAAAACCCCATGCATCTATTACTGCTTTACCGACAGAGTTAGATAGCTTAGCAATTGCCTGCTGCAAAAATGTAGGGTTGGCAAAAACTTCAGGATGATTTTCGGCTTCAGTTAATATCGGTAAAGTACCAATATTATGTATTAACGCAGCTAGTGTTAGTGTATCTAATCGTAGAGACGTATGTTTATTATCTTTTAGATAATAAGTCATTAAAGCGATGGCAACAGCCGAAATTTTTACTGTATTATCCCATGCTTTAGACATGTATTTTTTCACTGATTCATTTTCAGAGATAAAGACTTGCTCAAGCACCATAGCCGTAGAAATAGATTTAATTTGTTGCAAACCAATACGTGTTACCGCTTGGTTTACTGTTTCTACTTTTATGCTGCGTCCTAAAGCTGCACTATTGGCAACTTTTAACATACCTACCGATAATGCAGGATCACGAGCAATAATATCGCTCATTTTATTTAGGTTTGCTTCAGGATCATCTGCAGCATCTCTTATTTGTAACGCTATTTTGGGTAATGTTGGAAGTACTAATGCATTTTGGTTAATTTTTTCAATAAGAATAGTATACAAAGCATTTTCAGTAGCCATATAAATCCCTCTGTAATTAGTTACTTTAAACGTAGCACATATTTTATTATTATCATGTATTTACATTAAATTTTTCTATTTTTATAAAAATAAGTCTTCCATCGTAAAAAGTTAGATTTAAACAGAGAACGGATACTGAATGGCGTCATGATGTTCATAGCCTTCTAATGAAAAATCATCCATAGTTACCCATGTTTCTAAGTCTTCTAATGACTGTATTTTGGGATTAATATGTAATTTAGGTGAAGGGTAAGGCTCTCGTTTCAATTGCACATTTTTCATTAAATCTAATTGATCTTCATAGATATGTGCATTCACTATTTTATGATAAGCCATGCCCGCTTTATGACCCGTTATTTGAGCAACTAACGCAAGTAACACATACACTTGAACTTGGTTGAAGTTTAAACCAAGTGGTACATCACAAGAGCGTTGATAACTTGTTAAATATAGCGTGTCGCCTAATAAAGAAAAGTTATGCGTATGCATACATGGGCGTAAACACCCCATATGGAATTCACCTGGGTTATAAAATGAAAGTATTTCACCTCTATCATCTATGCCATTTTTTAAATTATCAACAAGCTTTCTAAATTGGTCAACATGACCACCATCAGGTTTAGACCAACTGCGCCCTTGTACTCCATAAACGCGTCCCATATCATCATCACCATGGCGAAAATGATTATTTAACCAGTCGTCATTTTTATTGGCATTGGCATCCCATGTTTTAGTGCCTAATGCACGAAAATCAGCTGCATTATCATAGCCGCGCAAATAGCCAATAATTTCAGCAATAGCTGATTTAAAAAAACTTTTACGTGTTGTTATTAACGGGAATTGATTTTCACCTACGTTATAATTCAATTCAGCATTAATGACGGTTAAGCAACGCTTTTTAGTTCGCTTATTTTCAACCCAAACACCTTCGTCAATAATACGTTGACACAAATCTAAATACTGTTTCATAAATACACCTTTTACTAATTTTTTATTTAGCTGCGTTATTTGATTGAATTTTTGCACCAATCATAATTAAAGCAATACCGCCAATTACCATAGGTAAGCTTAAAATTTGCCCCATAGATATGTACGAAAAAATAAAACCTAAATGCGCATCAGGCTCACGGTAGAACTCTACAATCATTCTAAAAATACCGTAACCAATCAAAAATGTGCCTGAGAGAACACCTAGCGCTCTTGGTTTTTTAGCTAAATAATACAGAATGCAAAATAAAAGAAAGCCTTCTAAGAAAAACTCGTATAACTGTGACGCATGTCTTGGTACTTGTAATGGATCTGTTGGAAATATAAATGCCCATGAAACATCTGTTTGACGCCCCCACAGTTCTGCATTAATAAAGTTACCAATGCGACCCATACCTAAACCAATAGGTACTAGTGGTGCAACAAAATCACCTACCTCTAAAATACGTTTATTTGTTTTTCGAGCAAATAGCATAATGGCAGTAATCACGCCCAACAAACCACCATGAAAAGACATACCACCTTCCCAAATTCGTAATAAATAAGAAGGATTGCTTAAAAACAAGTCAAATTGATAGAACAATACGTAACCAACACGGCCACCTAAAATAACACCTAAAAAAGAATAAAATAATAGGTCACTAACTTGTTCTTTAGTCCATAGTCCATTGCTTTTTTCAGCTGCTTTATTCGCTAAAAATAAAGCGGCGACAAAGCCAATTAAATACATTAAGCCGTACCATCTTAATGCGATTGGCCCAATACTAAAAATAATAGGATCTATATGTGGAAATGGTAAAAATTGTTCACTCATCAAAGGTGCCTTTGAAGTTAAGGGTTAGAAAAATACAAGCTAAAGTATACATGACAAACTTTCTTCGAAGAATACATCAGCTGATATTACTTTGTTAAATATTGTGATTAATTAACGATCATTTTAATTGCAACAATAATTAAAAATATTGAAAATGCTTTTTTTAATACTACTATCGGTAATTTACTTGCCATACTGACACCGAGTTTAGCAAAAAATAATGAAGCTAATACAATGCTAAATAACGCAGGAAGATAAATATAACCAACACTAAACATAGGTAACTGCGTTTGCTGCAAGCCTGTATAAATAAATCCTAGCGAACCAAACGTAGCGATAGAAAGACCTGATACTGTAGCAATGCCCATGGCATATCGTATATTTACGCCAAAATAATTCAATACAGGCACAAGCACAGTTCCTCCGGCAATACCCAATAAACTGGAAAATGTACCTATTAATGCTGATACCACACTGAAAAATGCCGTATTAGGCATTGTTCGTGTTGCGGAGAATTTAATAGACATCAACATATAACTAGCAAGAACAATAACCGCGCCAGCAAAAAAATGAGTTAACATTTCACTTGATAATTTTTCCGCAATAAAAGCGCCAAAAACACTTCCAACAGCTACATATAAAGCGACTTTACGTGCTAATGGCCAAGGGATATTAGAATTTTTATGGTGTGAAAAAGCAGCTGAAGTTGAAGTAAACGCAATACTTGCAAGTGAAGTCGCCAATGCCATAGGCATAATAAGTTCATTACTGATACCCGTTAATGGTAACAAATAAACTAAGGTTGGAACAATGACTAAGCCGCCACCAATACCCAATAACCCTGCAAGAAAGCCGGCAAAAGCTCCTAAGAGAAAACAACTAATAAAGAGGCTTAAAAAAACATCAACACTTAGTGGCACTATAAGCCGGCTCGAACAAAGCTACCTAAACCAAAGAGTTCCAGTTGTTCATTCAAATAACTTTTAACTTCTTGCGGCGACATTAACGATAATGCATGCTTAAGAACACTTTGTACTTTTGAAAATTCAACATGACGTATAACCCATTTAACTTTTGCTAAATGGTGTGGGTTCATACTTAGTTTATTGTAGCCCATTGCTAGTAACAATAAAGCGCCAGCAGGTTCACTTGCTAACTCACCACATAAACTTAATGATGTATTACTATTTTTTGATTGCTCAGCAATGCTATTAAGTGCTCTTAATACTGCTGGATGATAGGCATCATATAAATTGGCGACACGTGCATTGTTACGATCAACAGCTAATAAATATTGTGTTAAATCATTACTACCTACAGAGAAAAAATCAACGCGCTGTGCAAGTTCTGCCATTAAAAATATAGCACTAGGCACTTCTATCATAATGCCAACTTTAGGTTTAGTTAGCGTTTCACTAAGTTCTGCTTTCAATTCAAAATATGCTTGGTCAATTAAGCGTAAAGCTTCATCAACTTCGCTAATACTTGCAATCATAGGTAACATAATTTCAACATTATTACTTACCTGATGCGCCCTAATCATCGCCCTAACTTGTAATAAAAATATTTCGGGGTGATCAAGCGTTATACGAATACCGCGCCAACCTAAAAATGGGTTTTCTTCAACAATAGGAAAATAAGGTAATGACTTATCGCCACCAACATCTAGCGTACGCATTGTTACTGGCTTATCAGGAAATGCCTTTAATACCTCTTTATACCATACGGTTTGCTCTTGCTCAGACGGAAAGCAACTACGGTTCATAAAGGGTATTTCTGTACGATATAAACCAATACCTGAAGAGCTTGAATGTACTGAGTTATCGAAGCCCGATGTTAAACCGGCATTAATTAATAATTCAATACTTTGGTTATCTAGGGTTACCGCAGGTAAGTCAGCAACTTTTCTTACCTTAGCCGTTAACGCTTTTTCTTCATCAATTAAATGTAAATATTCTCGGGTAAGGTTTTCATTTGGTGTAACAAATATTTCACCACTGTAACCGTCAACAATTGCATCTTTATGATCAAGTAAATCAAGTGCAACCGCTTCAATGCCCATGACAGCAGGTAAACCTAATGCTCTAGCTAAAATAGCCGCATGAGAGTTATTAGAACCAGACACTGAAACTACCGCAATTAAGCCTTGATTTTGATATTCCGCCAGCATTGAAGCGGTAACATCTTCAGCCAATAAAATAAACTGTTCAGGTAACTGTTCTGTTTTACCCAACTCGGCTTGTAAGTGCATTAAAATACGATTACCAAGGTCACGAACATCAGTAGCTCGTTCTCTTAAATAAGGATCTTCTAAGGCTTCAAATTGTAAAACATAGCTATCAATAACAAGCTTCAAAGCACTTTCTGCATTCCAGCCTGATTGAATATTACTTTCAATTTCATCGATTAACTGTGGGCTTTCTAACATTTGTTTATACATTTCAAAAATATCTAAACTGTTATCAGAAATTAAATTACCTAGTTGAGACCCCATACGTTCAAAGTCAGACTTAGTTGACGATACCGCACTCGACAAACGCGTAATTTGTATGTTTTTAGAGTAAGCCTTTTTTAATGATAATTTTCGTAAATCAACACTAGGTTGTTTAACAATAATTTCACCAATAGCAACCCCTGATGAACCAGGAATACCCGCGATAGGTTTTGACCATTGAGAATTAGAAGCTTGCTGTAAATCACTACGCGCTTCAACATCAGCAAATGACGTTGCGAGCTGCGCAGATAAAGTCACTAAAAAAGCTTCTTCATTTTCGTTAAAACTGCGCGCTTCTCTTTGTTGAATACTAATAATACCAATAACTTTACGCTGATGAATAATTGGCGTACCCAAAAAGGCTCTGAGTTCATCCTCTTCTACTTCAGGGCTATATTTAAAGTGAGGGTGTTGATGCGCATCAGGAATATTAAGCGGCTCTTCTCGCTGCCCTACTAAACCAACAAGCCCCTCAGAAAAACCAATTGCGGTATTTCCAAGAGAGTTTTTCGCTAAACCATCTGATGCTAACAGTAAGAAATGCTCTTTTGTATAGTCAGCCAAGTACACCGAACAACAGTCGGTTAACATTGCCTCTTTTACTTGAGTTACCATGCGGGTTAATGCATTGTTTAACTCAGGTTCTTGGCTAAACTCTAAAACAATTCTACGTAATGTGGTTAACATATATCCTCAGTCAACTAAAATAACAATAAAGCGCTTGGCATATACTGTTACTTCTTTCCTTATTGATTCAACTTAACTTAATGTAAGTCATTAAAAACACAGTAATAATTAATTTCTTCGTTTACGTTTATCATGACGATAAAAAGGTAATGCTGTAGAAGCAAACTCCTTCATCACTTTACGGTAAACATCACGCTTAAAAGATACAACTTGTCGCACAGGGTACCAATAACTTACCCAGCGCCAATCATCAAATTCAGGATGTTTGGAATGCAATAAATTTAATGCACTTTCTGGCCCTGTTAGTTTCAATAAAAACCATTTTTGCTTTTGGCCAATACATACTGGCGCGCTGTCGTGTCTTATTAACCGTTTGGGTAATTTGTATCTTAACCAGTGTCTAGTTTGTGCAACAATTTTGACATGCTCGGGTTTTAACCCAACTTCTTCGTGTAATTCACGATACATGGTTTGTTCTGCACTTTCTCCAGGATCAACTCCACCTTGTGGAAATTGCCATGAATGCTGGCTATAACGTTTTGCCCAAAATACTTGTCCCCTGTCGTTCATTATTACTATGCCGACATTAGCTCTATAGCCATCAGCATCAATCACAGGAACTCCAACATTTTAAAATTTATACCCTGATTCTTCCATAATCTGCACTTTCGAGCAAATGAATACTGACATTTTTTCGAAACACATGTAAAAATACCCCTATAATTTTTAAACATCGATACATTCATGACAGCAATTCCACAATCGATTAATGAACTTATGCTACGCAGCCAAAATATTGCGGGCTTAACGTTAGGCGAAATAGCAAATAGTCAGAATATTCAAATACCTAAAGATTTAAAAAAAAATAAAGGATGGGCAGGTTTATTACTTGAAAATGTCTTAGGCGCTAGTGCAAGTACTAAAGCAGAGCCTGACTTTCCTCACCTAGGTGTAGAACTCAAATCGCTTCCTATTAACCGACAAGGTAAGCCACTTGAAAGTACTTTTGTCTGTGTAGCACCATTAGTGGGCTTAACCGGCACTACATGGCAAACAAGTTATATTAAACATAAACTATCAAAGGTCTTATGGGTGCCTATTATTGCCGAACGAGAAATTCCAATTGCAGAACGCATTGTTGGTACACCTTTTTTATGGCAACCCTCTATGCAAGAAGATCAATTACTTTCGCAAGACTGGCAAGAATTAACCGATATGATTGTGCTAGGAAATGTAGAAAACATTCAAGGTAGACATGGTCAGGTATTACAATTAAGACCAAAAGCAGCCAATAGCCAAGCAAAAACAAAAGCGTACGATAAACATGGCCGCCCTTTTATGACATTACCTAGAGGGTTTTATTTAAAAGCTCATTTTACCCAGCAATTATTGAATCAATACTTAAATATTAATATATCTTAAGCTGACCCAATAATGGCTGCATATATACAGTATTAACCTAAATGAACCCAAGTTAACCAGTTATTGTTGTTACTTCAATTGTTTGCTTCATAGTAACCGCTTGATTAGGTAGTACAGTTTTATTGTTCACACTTGCAGCTTCTAAACATACAAATTGCTGTTCACCACCGTTATGGACATCATTCATCAATTTTGCTGTATCTGTACCTGGATTCCAAAGTACCCAGTTATCAGTGTGTTGATTAGTAATATGAATAATTCGCTGCCACTCTTTATCAACAAGTTGCTGAGGTTTGTTATTAGAATAAACCGTGTCTATAGGGCCTACACTATTAGTTCGAACAAGCGAGTTAACTTTTTTACCTGTTAATTTATCTATAAATGCACTTTCATTGAGTAGTGGAGTTGTAACATATACAGGAGAGCTAACATTAAAATAGCTATGTAGCGCGCCATTATATTCAAAAGCGTTATCACTGTGGTTATGTATAGTAAGCGTTTGTTCAAATGTTTTGCCAAAAAATAAACGCTGCTCAACTTTGGCTAAATACGGCCACTTCTCATCTTGATTATTAGCTTCAAAAGTTAAGACAACACTAACACCTTCATCGCTTACCTCTAATCGCTCAAACTGCCACAATGCTTGTCGAACGAAGCCATGTTGTATAGTGCCTTCTAATGGGCCAAACCAAGGCCAGCATAATGGAATGCCACCTCGTATCGCTTTACCTTGCTCATATAACGCATCATCACTTAACCAAAACACTTCTTTTTCATCGGTTGGTTGCCATGCTAACACTTGCCCACCGTAAAAACTGACTTTAGCCTGACAAGCGACATGATCAATCTCAAGTGCAGGAAAACCATCAGCTAACTCGAATTGAGTCACACTACCAAGTATTAAATCACTGTAGATAACTTTGCTTTTTTTGGTCATTTACACCTCGATGAGCCAATAAATATAAATAGGAATAAAAAAAAATAGATTATTTAATAACGAACAATCATAACGTTACATGAGTTCATTTACTTTGAATACGAAAAGTTGACTTTAGCCTTAATTATTTCTGTGCAAGCCAACGTTTAAACTTTTTATGACGAAACATTAATAACATGAGTGTAATACAAATATAAATGATAGGTTCTATCAGCTCTGACTTACTCGACCAATAAAAGTGAATTGCAGCCAAAATTACAGCAAGGTAAACAAAATTATGCAATGTTTGCCATTTACGTCCCATTTTACGTTGAATTTTATTTAAAGATGTTAAAGTTAAAACTAATAACACAATAAACGATAGCAAGCCCAATGTAATATAAGGCCGTTCAAATACTTCGGTGATAAACAGTGCAATGTTAAACTGAATTTCAAATGCCCAAAAATTTAAGATATGACACAAAGCATAGATAAAGGTATATATACCAAGTAAGCGTCTTGATTTCATTAACCACGATTGCTTAGCATATTTAGCTAATGGTGAAATACACAAGGTTATTATCAATAAATTTAATGCGCCAATACCAGTAAAATGAATAATTGCTTGCACCGGATCTCCACCTATTTGATCTGTGATCGCTAAATAGTACTGATTGAAAATTAAGACTAAGGCGGTTACATGTATGAAGAACTTAAAGAGTAAACTATTGTATTTTGACTTCATATGAAATTCCAAGAAATGAATTATCGTTAGATAAGCTCAAGATAGGTGAACAGGTGTTGAAAGCGTAGTACCTCTATAAAATAACCTCAATAATGTACCTAATAAATAATTGATAAAAATAACTTATTAGATACAAAAAAGATTAGTTAAGATTAATAATCTTTGGTTAAGTCCATACCTCTATATAAATGAGCTACTTCATCACCGTAACCATTAAACAGTTCTGTAGGAACACGATTCCTTGCCAATAAGCCACCACCAGTAATACGTCGTTCGCTCGCTTGGCTCCATCTAGGGTGAGAAACACTTGGGTTTACATTTGAATAAAAGCCATATTCTCTAGGTGCTAAACGGTTCCATGTTGTTGGTGGCTGCTTATCAACAAGCTCAATACCAACAATAGACTTAATACTTTTGAAGCCGTATTTCCATGGTACTACTAAGCGAATAGGCGCACCATTTTGCGGTGGTAGCGTTTTGCCATATAAACCAACAGACATTAACGTTAATGGATTCATTGCTTCATCAAGCCTTAACCCTTCAACATATGGAAACTTTATGCCGCCACCTAATCTTCTATTAGCTTGTCCTGGCATTTGCTCTGGATCATGTAATGTTTTAAAAGCAACATACTTTGCTTTAGAGCTTGGATTTGCCATTGCTATTAATTTAGATAATTCAAAACCAATCCAAGGTACAACCATAGACCATGCTTCAACACATCGTAAACGGTATATACGCTCTTCTAACGGGAACAATTTTAATAAGTCGTCATAATCAAGCGTGATTTCTTTATCAACCAAACCACCAATTTTTAATTGCCAAGGTTTTACTTGAAACTTTTGTGAAAATTCAGCAGGTTGATGCTTTTGCGCACCAAATTCATAAAAGTTATTGTGGGTAATAACCTTTTGCTCTGGTGTTAATATTTGGCTAGTAGGTTTGTCTTTTGTAAACGTTAATGCTTCAGTTTGAAAAGGTTCTTTTTTGGGTGCTTCATCGTTACCAAAAAAATTAAAACTGGCAGCTTGTGCTGAACTTGCTAACAATGAACCCGCACCAATAAAACCAATATTCTTTAATAACTGGCGACGTTTTAAGTAAGTGTTCTCATTTGTAACATCGTTTTCTGTGAGTGTATTATTTTTTTTATTTTTAATTAACATATGAATAAAGCTTACATTGGTAGATAGACTTAATAAATAAGACCACAATATAAGCTTTTTAATTCAAAAAATATTAAATTAATTTATTAACTGTACTTTGCTAAATAAGCAATAATATCATTTGATTCATACAACCACTTTGTTGCTGCAGTATCATCTGTAATTTTTAAGCATGGTACTGTTCGTTTACCACCTTGTGTTATTAACTCTTCTTTTAAGGCTGGATCTTTAATACTTTTTAACGCAATTGTTAAGCCTTGTCTTTTCATCGCTCTTTGTACTTTTATACAAAAAGGACAAGTAGGTAAATGATACAAACTTAAATGTGCTGTTTTCTCAGATAACATCGTTTTTTCTTCTGCTGACATTTTAGGAGCACTTGGTGAAAAAATAAAATTAAATAATAAAATTAATCTACCTACTAACCAGCGAGCTATCGCCATAATATATACCTCTGTTTATATAAATTTAATATTCAAAAAATACGATGATTACCACATTAAATCATCAGGTATTTGAAAGTCTGCATATGGATCATCTTCAACAACATCAGGTGTGTCTACTTTGTCATTTTTCAGTAAAATAACAGTTTGATCAATGGTTGCAATTTTCTCAGCCGTTTCAGATGTAACAATATACGTAATATCATTCAAGCTACATAGTGCTAAACGACCATTAATCAATGCTTTTTGTGCAACTTCATTAACAAATAACTTTTTAACCACCGCGCCAGCGGTATAATTATATGTTAATTCACCATTAGTACCCGGTACTGAATGATGTTTTAAAATTTGTTCAATACGAAGAAGTTGTTCTTTTTCAAGTAACAATTGTTTCTTTTGATTGTTGAGCTCAGCATCTTTGGCCTGCTTTTCTGCTTTATTTTTGATTAAATCTTGCTGAACTTTTTCCTGTAAATTATCTTCAAGCTTTACACCACTTTTCTTCTGTTTTTTAGCTTTTCGTTTATCTGTATTCGCTTGTCGAGCTTTTTGTTTAGTTGATAAACCTGCTTTTAATAATTGATCTTGTAACGATGCCATAAGTGCTCAATAAAATAATAAAATTAATGGTTAACTAGGTTTATTATTTCACTTGTGTAACAGTAAACCTAAGTGCTTATTTAGTGTTAAGTGCTTTATTAAATCGTATCTAAAGACAAAGACCTGAAATATGAAAGAAAAGCTCAAAATACTAAAAATGATTTAAATGACCAAAAAGCGGCTAACATTCAAACTTGCTTATTTTAATCAAGATACACGCGATATCATATAGTTTTTTATGAAAAATCGAACTCATTTTAATAGACTAAAATATCTCTGTTCTCTATTTACATTATATAAGCTAGCTATTGCATATATAGCACCAGCAAGCTACAGTACGCCCATAAAATAAAGCTTCATACCGTCAATATAAATTTACCCAATTAGGGACTATTGATCTTTCAGGGTTAATTTTTGTTCAAATTAAACGCTTTTTGAGCACGGCATTTGTGATGTAGTATAGTTATTCTATTTAAAGAGCAAATAACAAAGCTAAAAATGCGTTTAAATGAATCGAAGACAGCATTGATGATAACTTTATACTACGTTATCGCTTATTTATGTAGAATAACTACACATCATAAGCTCTGCCTTGTATAAAACCATCATCAATTGCTGCAAAAACAACCTCGAAAGATAAACAGCCCCTAGTTACTTTTGAATACGTAAATTTGCCTAGCATTGCTCGGTACCTCAACCTCTATTATGCGGTTGATTCAACAGAATAAAAATGAAGGAAACCACAGTGACTGATTCATTAGACTTAAATGAAATTCGTAAAAGCATTACTGAGCTTGATCAAGACTTATTAACCTTATTTTCTAAGCGCCGTGCGTTAACGTTAAATGTTGCTAAAAGTAAGGCTCACCAAGTAAGACCCGTAAGAGACCAACAACGTGAGCAAGAATTATTAATACGCTTAATTAAGCAGGGAAAAGAATTAGGCTTAGACGCTCATTATGTTACTAATATTTTTCAAACGATTATTGAAGACTCAGTGTTAAACCAGCAAGCCTATTTACAACAGTTGGCAAATCCAAATATTCAATCATCTTCTGTCAGTGTTTCTTTTTTAGGTGATAAAGGTTCATACAGTTATCTAGCAAGTCACCGTTATTTTGCTCGTAGAGCCAAAAAGATAATTGAGTCAGGTTGTTCAAACTTTGCTGATATTATGAAGCTGGTTGAATCAGGCCATGTCGATTACGGTGTTTTACCTATTGAAAATACTAGCTCTGGTAGTATTAACCAAGTATATGACTTATTACAATATACGAATCTTTCTATCGTAGGTGAAATTACTCAACCAATAGAGCACTGTTTATTAGCGGCAGTAAATACTGAACTGAGCCAAATAAAAACAATTTATGCACATGGTCAACCATTTGCGCAATGTAGTAACTTTTTAGACAAGCAAGATAATATTGGTATTGAATATTGTGACAGCACAGCTGATGCAATGGCGAAAGCTTATGAGTTACAAGATCCTACTGTTGCGGTTATTGGCAGCGAAGAAGGTGGTCAATTATATCAATTACATGCGTTAAAAAAATCAATTGCAAACCAAGAAGAAAATCATAGCCGCTTTATTATTGTAGCGAGAAAACCAATTGATGTAGCAGAACAAATTCCAGCAAAAACAACCTTAATATTGTCAACAGGTCAAAAGCCTGGTGCTCTAGTTGAATGTTTACTTGTGTTGAAAAATAACGGTATTAATATGTGCCGTTTAGAGTCTCGCCCTATTCAAGGTCGACCATGGGAAGAAATGTTTTATATTGATTTAGAAACCAACCTAAGACATTCAGCAATGCAAACCGCCCTAGTTGAATTAACAGAAATAACCAACTCAATTAAGGTATTAGGCTGTTACCCAATAGAGCATATAACACCAACGAATGTACCCAATAGTGCATTAGAAGTTTAAAAATAAAAAAAGCGCTATTTAGCGCTTTTTTTATAGTTAAAATATGTATTAAAGCTCTTTCGCTTTTAATAATAAGCTTTTACTTTCTGCTAAGAACGACGATGCGTAATCACCAAACCACTCAGACACTCCATTAAAAGTCGCAACGAAATCGTCTTTTTGGCCTTTTTCTACATCATCAAGTAACTCAAGAAAGCGGTGTGCAAAGCGTTTCATCATTTGAATATTATTAGGATCATTAAAAATAATATCAGTATATAAAATAGGGTTCTGAGCAAATAATCTACCAACCATAATTAACTCTAAACGATAAATAGGTGAACTCATATCAACTAATTGAGCAATATCAACACCTTCTTCCATTAAGTGATAACCATAAGCAATAGTTGAAAAGTGACGCATCACTTGTACCATAGACATAGCTTTATCATGAGCACTGGCTTCAACGGCATATACTGTTGCGCCCCACACATTAAACTGTTCAAGTAACCATGCATATTTTTCTGGGTTTCGCCCTTCACATGCAATAATTGTTTGCTTGATTAAACCTGAGACATCAGGCCCAAACATTGGATGTAAACCAACAACTGGCCCTGAATGAACAGTTAACATATCATTTAATGGCGACTCTTTCACACTTGTCACATCGGCTAAAATACAATGTTTATCTAATTGATCAAGTTTTTTTATTGTTGCTGAAGTTAAGCGGATAGGTACAGCCACTATCACTAAACTTGCACCACTTAATATTACATCACTGTTTTCCCAATCATCTTTTTCAAGCGTAGTGACTTCATATTGAGAACGAGCAAACAAGTCAACAAACAACTTACCTAACTGCCCTTTACCACCAATCACTACTACTTTTTTACAGTTAGGGTTAATACAGCGATACCCTTTCACTTCTTGGCTTTTATACGAGTCTTGTATAATTCTTCTAAGTAAATCTTCAATTAAGTCTTCAGACACCCCTTTATTTTTCGCATCTACTCGACGCGCAGCAAATAAGCTTGCTTCTCGCTCAGGAGAAAAAATAGGCATACCCACTTCGCTTTTTATATCCCCTACACGTTTGGTAACAGCACGACGCTTAGCCAGCAGCTCAATTAATTGATGATCAAGCTCATCAATTTCATTTCGACACTGTGTTAAACGTTCTTCTATGCTAGGCATATGAGATTCCTACTAAGTAAAAAGAGATAAAGATAATGAGACGAATTTTAACTTTTTTTATAATAAAAAAGCCACTTAAAGTGGCTTTTATCAGTGATAAATTTACGTTTACTTTGTGTTTATTTAAAACAAACGTTAACCATTGTGAATAATGCGATCATTAATTAAATGTTCAACAACACTAGGATCTGCCAAAGTAGAAGTATCGCCTAACGTATCAATGTCGTTTTCAGCAATTTTTCGTAAAATACGTCGCATAATTTTACCTGAACGTGTTTTAGGCAAGCCTGGCGCATACTGAATGTAATCGGGCTTTGCAAATCGACCTAATTCATTAGCAACAAAACCAATTAATTCAGTATTTAAGTCAGTAGTCATCTTGGAATTGCTCATTAACGTCACATAGCAGTATACACCTTGGCCTTTAATATCATGCGGATAACCAACTACTGCAGCTTCAGCTACTGCAGGGTGTAATACTAATGCAGATTCTATTTCAGCAGTACCTAAACGGTGGCCTGAAACATTTAATACATCATCAACACGCCCTGTTATCCAGTAATAACCATCTTCATCACGTTTTGCACCGTCGCCAGTAAAGTAGTTACCAGGGTATTGGCTAAAGTAGGTATCATAAAAGCGCTCTTTATCACCATATACTGTGCGCATTTGTCCTGGCCAGCTACCAGTCATCATCAGTAAACCTGAATTTTCACCTTCTAGTACATTGCCTTCTTTATCAAATAAAGCAGGTTGAACACCAAAGAAAGGCTTTCCGGCTGCTCCTGGTTTCATATCAGCTGAACCCGGTAATGAGGTAATTAAAATACCACCAGTTTCTGTTTGCCACCATGTATCAACAATAGGACAGCGCCCTTCGCCAACAACTTCATAATACCAATGCCATGCTTCAGGGTTAATAGGTTCACCAACAGAGCCCAAAATGCGTAGTGATGATTTATCATACTTTTCAACTAACTCATTACCTAAACTCATTAATGCACGTAATGCCGTTGGAGCGGTATAAAACACATTAACCTTATGTTTTTCAAATACTTGCCAAAAACGTCCAGCATCGGGGTAAGTAGGAACGCCTTCAAAAACTAATGTCGTTGCGCCATTTGCTAAAGGACCATAAAATATATACGAATGACCAGTGATCCAACCTGCATCGGCAGTACACCAATATACTTCGCCGTCTTGATAATCAAAAACATATTTGTGCGTCATTGCTGCATATAAAATATAACCACCGCACGAATGAAGCACACCTTTTGGTTTACCCGTTGAGCCTGATGTATATAAAATAAATAAAGGATCTTCTGCATCCATTACTTCTGGTTCACATATCGCAGCCTGTGATTTCACTGCTTCAGCGTAATTCACATCTCGTGTTTCATGCCAAACTGTATCGCAAAAGGTACGTTGTACCACAATCACTGAATGTACGTTTTCACAACTGGCAATCGCCGCATCAACATTTGCTTTTAATGGTACGGTTTTACCGCCTCTAAGACCTTCATCAGCGGTAATCACTACATCACACTCTGCATCGATAACACGAGACTTAATCGCTTCAACAGAAAAGCCACCAAACACAACAGAATGAACGGCGCCAATTCGTGCACAAGCAAGCATTGCGTAACCAACTTCAACAATCATTGGCATATAAATACAAACACGGTCGCCTTTTTTAACACCTCTTGCCTTTAATAAGTTAGCAAAACGACAAACATTATCGTGTAGTTCTTGATACGTGACTCGCTTATCATCGTTTGGCTCGTCGCCTTCAAAAATAATAGCAGTATCATTGGCTTTTGTTGCTAAATGACGATCAATACAGTTGTAACTAACATTTAATTTTGCACCAGAAAACCATTCAATATGTGCTTTATGGTAATCAATAGATCTAACAGTATTCCATGGTTCGTACCAATCAATAAACTCTTTTGCTTGTTCCGCCCAAAATACATCTGGTTGCTCAACTGATTGCTTGTACAACGTATTGTAGTTTTCGAGGGTAATATGTGTAGTTTCTTTAGCAGAAGGTGAAACAGGGTAACGAGATAATAAATCCTTCATAACTTGGGGCTCTTTCTTATTATATTTATGTATGCTGGTGTTAATTTACCAAGCCAGTCATTCGCATTAACATACGAATAACTGGTTTTATTTATATTATCTTTAAACAAAAGCGATAAGTTATCAACTTATATTTAGTAATAACTAACTACAAATAAAGTAATTAACAATTTCTAATTTAATCCCTGTAATACAGGAAGTTAACTTCATCATAACGATAATAAATACGGTTCACCAGTTAAAAGACCCTCATTCTGAATAATTAATTTACCTTTTAGCAGTACCGATAGTATTTGAGTGACTTGTTAAGAAACAAGCAAATACCGCTGCAAGCAACGCAACACCAGCCGCAATATTATATGAACTAACCGCGCCAAGCCCATCAAGCCAAAAATAACCAGCAACATAAGCGCCAATAGCTCCGCCTAGTCCGTAAACACCGGCAATGTATATGGCTTGCCCTCTATTTTGTTGATTAGCCGAAAAATGTTTTTGAAGAAATTTAATCGATGCACTGTGGTATACACCAAAGCTAAATGCATGAAAAACCTGTGAGAAAATCAACCACCCTAAAGCACCAGAAAAATTCCCAGTAAAGTACCACCTAACTGCACTCAGTACTAAACTAGCAACTAACAGCTGTTTAATTGAGTAATGTTTAAACAATTGCGCTAAGAAAAGAAAAACAATAATTTCAGCAAGAATGCCAACCCCCATCAATAGCCCAACAGCATAACTAGGGTAACCTAAATCACTAACAAATAAGGCAAAGAAACTATAGTATGGACCAAAACTCACTTGTAATAGAACACCTGCAAAAAAGAAAAAAATGAAATTTTTTGTATAGAGTTTTTGAAATATTGAGCCTTGATATTCAAATGCTTTTTTTAACATTCGAGGTTGTTTGAGTGCCAAACTAGAAAGCCATAGCATTAACAAAATAACAAAGCCAAACCACAGAAAAGCATCAGGGGAAAAGTATTCAATAACCTCACCGGCAATTAATGAAGAAGCAAAAAAACCAACACTGCCCCACAAGCGAATTCGTGCATAAATTTTAGCACTATAACGAATAGAGATATTGGTCATCACTTCTAACTGAGGTAAAATGGCAGTCCAGAAAAAGCTAAAAAGTGCTAAAGCCAGCGCAATTGACCAGTAACTTTGTGTCCAAAAAAGTAAGCAAAAACTACTAAGGGTTAGTAACCCTCCTAACCTGATAACATACAATTGTTTCCCGGTTTTATCTGCAAACATTGCCCAACATGTAGGGCCAATAATTCGAGCGGCTGTATATATGGCTAACAGCTCACCAATCGCTAAAGAGTTAAAACCTCTGTGATGTAAAAACAAGGCCAAAAAGGGAATAGTTAAGCCGTGAATACTAAAGTACCAAAAGTACGTTGACGAAAAATTAACAAATAAACGAGACATAACACCCTACTAAAAATAAGTACAAGTCTTTAATATCTTTACTTATTTTATTAAAGAATACAAAGCGTTGTAATAGACTTCATATCGAAAAGTCATATAAAAAACTCAATTAACATTATAATACAGCCCTAAAAACAAAAACGAGTGGCTATAGTAAACACTATAGCCACTCGTTGTTCTAATGCTTTTATATTTAGATACTTACATTATCAATAACAATTAAACGTATTAAATTTTCGGTGTTTCACAAAATACATCAGCATTTTGTGCTCGATTACGCATAAAGTGATCCATTAATGTTAATGCCAACATAGCTTCAGCAATAGGTACCGCTCTAATACCAACACAAGGATCATGACGCCCTTTAGTGATAAGGTCGGTTGATTCACCTTGTTTGTTAATTGTTTTACCACTAACACCAATACTAGATGTTGGTTTTAATGCAGCAAAGGCAACAATATCCTGCCCTGAAGAAATACCACCTAAAACACCACCAGCGCTATTTTTCATAAAACCGTCTGGCGTTAACTCATCACGATGCTCTGAGCCTTTTTGATTAACAACACTAAAGCCATCACCAATTTCAACACCTTTAACCGCATTGATACCCATTAAAGCGTGTGCAATGTCAGCATCTAAGCGATCAAAAATAGGTTCACCTAAACCAACAGGCACATTTTGAGCAACAACTGTAATTTTTGCGCCAATAGAGTCTTTTTGACGAATGATACCACGCAATGTTTCATCAAGTAGCTCAAGTTTACTTTCATCTGGAAAAAAGAATGGGTTAGTTTCAACAATATCCCAGTTGTATGTTTCAGCTTTAATATCAGCGATTTGAGTAACACAACCACGTATATTAATACCTAATTTTTCTTTTAAAAACTTTTTAGCAATTGCACCAGCAGCAACACGCATTGCCGTTTCACGAGCTGATGAACGTCCACCACCTCGGTAATCACGTAATCCGTATTTTTGCCAGTATGTGTAATCAGCATGACCAGGACGAAAGCTTTCAGCAATATTGCCATAATCTTTTGAGCGCTGATCTTTATTTTTGATCATTAAACCTATAGGTGTACCAGTTGTTTTACCTTCAAAAACACCCGACATAATAGTCACTTCATCATCTTCGCGACGAGCAGTAGTATAGCGATTTTGACCTGGTTTACGTCTGTCTAAATCAATTTGTAAATCTTCTTCGCAAAGTGATAAACCAGGAGGACAACCATCAATAATAGCGCCTAAACCTAAACCATGACTTTCACCATATGTAGTGACGGTAAATAATTTACCAAAAGTATTTCCTGACATACTTCTTATAACCTATGCATTAACTCGTTGATCAAATATTATTTGATGTTGCTCTAATTGTGCTTTTGTTAATAAAAACACACCGTGCCCACCACGTTCAAATGTAAGCCACGTGAATGGTACTTCAGGGTAAACAGATTCAATATGTACTTGAGAGTTACCCACTTCACAAATCAGTATACCATTTTCATTCAAATGGGTCGCACTTTGCGCTAAAATTTTTCGCGTTATATCTAATCCGTCATGACCACTGCCCAAGCCCATTTCAGGTTCGTGTAAAAATTCATTCGGTAATGAATCAACATCTTCTTGATCGACATACGGAGGGTTGGTAACGATTAAATCGTAAGATTGCGTTGCTATTTCTGAAAAAACATCTGATTGAATAGGAAAAACTCGCTCTAGCATGCCATGATTTTCAATATTGATTTGCGCCACATTTAGTGCATCAATAGATAAATCAAGCGCATCTACTTCCGCTTCAGGAAAGTAATGTGCACATGCTATAGCAATACAACCACTACCAGTACACAAATCTAAAATACGCTTTGGCGGCTTTTCTTGTGCAATATAAGGTTCAAAACTTTTCTCAATATATTCCCCAATTGGTGAGCGCGGCACTAATACACGTTCATCAACATAAAAAGGTAACTGAGCAAAGTTAGCAACATTGGTTAGGTAAGCAGCAGGTAAAGCTTGCTCAATGCGGGTATTTAATAAAGATAAAACATTCGTTTTTTCATGATCAACTAAACAACACTGACTTATCTTTTCAAAAAGATTTTCAGGTAAAGCGAGTGCAAACATAACGAGCACCTTTGCTTCATCCCAAGCATTGTCAGTACCGTGACCAAAATATAACTGTGCTTGGTTAAACTGACTAGCACCATAACGAACAAAGTCAGCAACAGTATTTAGCTGTTGCTGCTCAGATAATGTATTTAACATAAACAAAAGACTCATCTAATATCAATAAAAGCGGTTGATTTTTTGTTATAATCACCACCTTTGAAATTTCATTACTTTTACAAGCTTGTTACACTGCAAATATGAAACTAAAACATTTACTTTCCGAAGAAGAAAAAAAGCAATTTAAAGAAGCCATAGGTGCTGTAAAGCCTATGGTGCAAGACAAGATACACCCTAGTGTTAGCGCCAGCAAGCAGAAAAAAATACAACCTAAAGATAAAGAGCGCAAACAAGTAGCTGAATTTCATTTTTCTGACGAATTCGAGCCTCATCTATCAGGCGATGGTCCGGTAAAATATGTGCGTGAAGACGTTGATACGTTTGAAGCTAAAAATTTACGTAGAGGCTACTATAGTCCAGATTTAATTTTAGATTTACATGGTTTAGATCAACACCAATCAAAAAAAGAAATAGCATCACTATTATATGCCTGCCAAAAAGAACATGCTCAATGTATTTGCATTGTTCATGGTATTGGTTCACGTATATTAAAAAATAAAGTACCACACTGGTTAATACAACACCCTGATGTAATGGCGTTTCACCAAGCACCTTTAGAATGGGGAGGCAATGGCGCTTTATTGGTATTAATTGAATTAAAAGATAAGTTTATTCGTTAAATTAGAGTTGTTGATAAGTCTGACATACTATTCATTCATATCACAGGCATGAAATGGGCAAACCATTTCAATATATTCGCCTAACATTTGCTCTGGTTGGTAATTTATATAAGCTAGAGCAGCTGTTGGAAAAATAGGCATTTGTTTATCAAAGGTTAACTCAGCCATTAAAAAACTGACTAGTGGCATATGTGAAACAATTAAAACATTACGGTAAGATTTTCCAATAAGCAAAGCATCAATATAGTCATGTGATTTTTTTGGCTCACTTTCAGGGCAAAACATATCACTTGTTATTGTTTGATTATTATAGTTTATATGCTGTTTAATAATATTCGCTGTTTGCTGTGCTCGCATAAAAGTACTAACAATTACAACATCAAAGTTGATGCTTTTAATTGATTCAGCAATATCTAATACTTCAGTTTTTCCATATTCGGTAAGCGTTCTTTTTTCGTCAGAAACTCCCTGACTTTCAGCTTCACCGTGACGCATAATATAAAGCTTCATAATTTACTCCCGCAGCACATCTTAAACGCGGACACTTACATAATGTCTACTATAGTAATAATAATAGAAAAAATCAGCAATGCATACTAATAATCACTGAATAAAACAAATTTAAAATGCACATTATTTATATAATATGGTCTACGCTTTGTCAGCATAGTAAAAATATTTGAATAGATAAAGAAAAGGCGTATATTAATATAAGTAATATACTGTTTTACTTATATTTATCTACCGTTTAGAGGTTTATTTGATACAAAGTGAACACGATCCAAAACAATACAGGGCTATTACGCTAAGTAATGGTTTACGTGTATTGTTAATAGAAAATAATGCCAGCGTGAAATCAGCTGCCGCTTTAGCCGTTAATGCTGGACACTTTAATGATCCTAAACACAGAGAAGGTATAGCGCACTTTTTAGAGCATATGCTTTTTTTAGGTACTGAAAAGTACCCAAATGGTAGTGAATACCAACAGTTTATTAGTCAATATAATGGACATAATAATGCATGGACAGGTACCGAACATACTTGTTTCTTTTTTGATATACATCACCAATTTTTTGATGAAGCACTTGCTCGGTTTAGCGACTTTTTTATTTCCCCCTTATTGTCACAAGACTTTATTGAAAAAGAACGACAAAATATTGATGCTGAATTCAAATTAAAATTAAAAGACGAGATCAGGCGTTTATACGATGTACACAAAGAAACCATTAACCCTGAGCATCCATTTTCACAATTTTCAGTAGGCAATAATCAAACACTAGCCGATGAATCTAATGATGGCGAAAAGCATTGTATACAACACGAGTTACGTGCGTTTTTTACAAACCATTATTGCGCTCAATATATGACGCTTGCACTTGAAGGCCCACAAAGTTTAGACGAGTTAAGTGCCTTAGCTGAACAATATTTTTCTTCTATTAAAGAAACCTCAAAAGATATTTCTAAACTAGAGAAACCTTTATATCTTGATGAACATCAAAGAATACGTATTAATATTTGCCCGGTTAAGAACGACAAACAATTGATCATTAGTTTTGCCATGCCAAGTATTGATCAATTTTACCAAGATAAACCAGAATCGTTAATTGCCTATTTACTGGGTTACGAAGGTGACGGAAGTATTTTATCTTACTTAAAGGCAAAACAATGGGCATTAAGGTTAACAGCGGGTTCCGGCATAAATGGCTCCAACTTCAAAGATTTCAACATTAACCTTGCATTAACTGAGTTAGGTGAACAGTACATTAATGAGATTGTTAGCATCGTTTTTGAATATATAGGTTTATTGAAAAATAAACCTATAGAACAACATTACTTTAATGAAAAACAAGTAATGAATTTATTAGCATTTAATGTACAAGAAGTACTAAAACCTATCGACTCGGTTAGCCAATATGTAATTAATATGCAGCATTACCCTGAACAACATTACTTGTTCGGCGACTATATAATGAATAGTCTAAAGAAAGAGTCTGTTGATTACTTATTATCATTTTTATCTGTTGATAATATGCGCCTACTTCACATCAGCCAAAGTAATAATTTTGATAAAATGAGTAAATGGTATGAAGTGCCTTATCGAACAACTAAAATAACAAGTAAGCAACTTAATGTATGGCAGCAAGCAAGTTTGCTTACCTCAACAAACAAAGCGTTATTTTTACCAACCAAAAATAATTATATTGTCAAAAACCCGGTCATTGTTCCTAGAGACGAATCAACAGTTTTACCTGAAATAATTCATAAAGAATCAGGCTTTATTGCTTGGTTTAAACAAGATCAAATATTTAATATTCCTAAGGGTTTTATTTACATTAACATTGATTGTCCCAATGCTTTAGAAAGCAAGGTTAACATGGCAATGTTAAAATTATTTATAGAAATCTATAGTGACAATGTTTCAGAAGATAATTATGACGCTGAACTTGCAGGCATACATTATCATTTATATCCTCATCAAGCAGGTATGGCGCTTCAGTTGTCAGGTATTAGTGAAAAACAACCACTATTATTAAGTAAACTACTTGACTCATTATTAAAGCAAAACATTCAAAAAGATAAGTTTTCTCTAATAAAATCACAATTATTAAACTACTGGAAAAACGCTGAAAAAAGTAAGTCTATTTCTCAATTATTCAATACGTTAAGTAGTGCATTACAACCTCAAAAACTCTCTATGCCGGCATTACATGATGCCCTGAAAGATGTTTCATTCGAAAACTTCATCAGCTTTACAAAAACATTATTTAGCAAAGTACATTTAGAAGTTTTTATTCATGGCAATTGGCAGCGTGCTCAGGCGAGTGAAATGTTAAAGCAAATAAAACATACATTTAACGGCCAATACCATCAAGATTATTACGTTAATGTTGAAGTGCTTGATACACATGGAACAGGCGAACATATATTACCAATGGTGTTACCAGATCATGATTATGCTTCTGTGGTTTATTTTCCAATGCAACATAAAGACATTCAAACCATCTCAATTTGCATGATATTAAGCCAAATATTATCTCCTCACTTTTTTCAAGAAATGCGAACAGAAAAGCAGTTTGGTTATTTAGTTGGGGTTGGCTATGTACCCATCAGCTTTTATCCTGGTATTGCACTATACATTCAGTCGCCTAATACACAGCCGCAAATTCTTGTGAAGGCAATCACATCTTTTGTTAATAATAGTATTTCACTCATTGATCAATTTAATGACAATGATTGGCTACAATTAAAACATGGATTATGTGGTCAATTAGCTGAACACGACAGTACTCTACAAATTCAAAGTCAGCGTTTTTGGGGCGCTATAGGTAATCAAGATTATCTATTTAACCGAAAGAGCCAATTAATTGAATCGATAGAAGGTTTAACATTAAACCAAGTAAAAGCCTTTATAAGTAAAGTTTTCAAAGGTGAGACTGTAGATAAAATTATTTTAACTTCATTTAAAAATAAACATGAATTAAAAGTAGAAAATACAATAACTTCAACAAATACGTTAAATAACAATATTCAATTGAAGTATTAATAGCACAGTACAGTAAATAAGGCCTGGAAACTATTGACTTAAGCTAAGGCTTGTTTTTTAATGGTTCGAAATATTTAATGTCTTGTCTATTTTCAATAATGAAATAGCAGTTTTCAAGGTTTTAAGTGAAAAAAATTACGTCTTTAAGATTCCCCGTAACTATCAGCATTTTATTATGTTTGATGGTGGTCTTTTTATTTTCATCTTTCTCTTTTTTATCATCTTTGGATTTGTCTTTTTTTTTTT
>JALZUE010000094.1 GCA_023301705.1 Alteromonadaceae bacterium
ACTAAACATTTCTACTCATTTACTAAAACTCGCCTTTAAACCAAGCACTTAGGCGTGTCCATAAAGATACATTATCATTATTTTTTTTATCAAGTGATTCTTGTTGTGATGCTTGTAAGCCATAGTGTAATAAACCTACAACTGTTGAATATGTGGGATCATTCACATATTCTTTCAACCCTAAAACATCAATAGGTTGTGCCAAGCGCACTGGCATTTGAAACACTTCTTCAGCGAATTCTACAACGCCTTCCATTTTAGCTGTACCGCCGGTTAACACATAACCCGCAGCAATTTGATCTTCTAAGCCTGATTCACGAAGTTCATCTTGAATTAATTCAAATAATTCATGATACCTAGGCTCTACTACCTCAGCTAAGGTATGACGAGACATAGAGCGCGCGGCTCTACCGCCAACACTTGGCACTTCAATATTTTCTTCCATGCTGACTAATTGGCGAAGCGCACATGCGTATTGCACTTTTATATCTTCAGCATGACTTAATGGTGTTCTAAATATTTTAGCAATATCACTAGTCACTTGGTTACCAGCAACCGGTATGACTGCGGTATGACGAAGTGCTCCGCCAGTGAATACAGCAATATCCATAGTACCTGCGCCCATATCAACAACACAAATACCTAGCTCTTTTTCATCATCTGTTAATACTGAATAACTTGAGGCAAGCGCTGAAAAAATAAGTTGGTCTGCTGATAAGTCACAGCGTTCCACACATTTTACTAAATTTTTTGCCATGTCATTAACACAAGTCACAATATGTACTTTGGCTTCCATTCGAACGCCTGACATACCAATAGGGCTTTTAATACCTTCTTGGCAATCTACTGTGTATTCTTGTGGCAGTACATGTAACATTCTACGCTCAGCTGAAATAGGTACTGAACGTGCTGTATGTATTACATTATCAACATCTTCTTGAATAACTTCTTGGTCATTAATAGACACCATACCATTTTCATTTTGACAGGCGATATGCTTACCTGAAATGCCTAAGTACACAGAACTGATATTACAATCAGCCATTAATTCAGCTTCATTAATAGCTCGTTGAATTGATTGAATAACTAAATTCAAATCATTCACGCCACCTTTATCCATTCCGCGTGACGGCTGGTTACCAACACCTACAATGCTTAATTTATCATCAGGTGTTATTTCGCCTACCGCGACCGATATTTTAGATGTACCAATATCTAACCCAACTACTAAATTTCTTTCGTTAACTTTAGCCATTCAATTAAGCTCTATTATCTTTAATTAAGTGTTTAGGCTGTTTCCAACCTACCGCAACACCTGTGTCGTAGCGTAAATCTACATAATTAACTTGTTGTTTGTCTTTTGCATTTTCAATAATATGTGGATAAATATCCATAAATCGTTGTACGCGTTCAATTCTGTTTTCTCGGCCTAAGTTCAGTATTACGCCGTTATTTAATGTTAACTCCCAAGCAAAGCGTTCCGATAACATTAACTCTTCAATATTAAAATGTTGAAAACCTAGCAAACGATTCATATTGACATAATTTGACAGTGCTACATTTTCACTACCCTCTGGCCCATAGAAAGCAGGTATCGCAGTGGTAATTCTACTTTTATCTGCCTGAAACGCATTACCACGTTCATTGATCAAAAAGTCATCATTCCATGAAGCTACAGGTGTTTGATCAATTACGTGTATTTTCAATTCATTTGGCCACTGCTTTCTTACCGCAACACTATACACCCAAGGCAGTTCCATAATCACTTTATGTACATCATTCACATTGACATGAAAGAAGTTACTCAAGTTAATGGCTGATAATGCCCCTTTAATTTCAGAGGTACGTGTATATGGCATATCACCTGAAATATTTAGCTGACTCACAGGTACAGCTTGTTCTGCATTAATCTTATCAGAAACAATCGCAGAAATAGTCACTAAACTGATGATAACACATATAAAAAAACTAAAACCAACCCAAAAATAGCGGGTAGTCGTGTGCTGATTAATTTCAGCGTTGTTTTTTATCGGTGAATCGGCCATTTTCATCATTGACTACTGCTTCGCACTTAACGTTAAAACATGATGCACCAAGTCACTAAAACTGTAACCCGCGACCTTAGCGGCTTTGGGTACTAATGATGTTTCTGTCATTCCTGGTACGGTATTAACTTCAAGTAATAACCATTGTCCTTGTTCATTTCTCATGACATCAACACGGCCCCAACCATTGGCATCAACCGCTTTAAACGCATTCATAGCTAAACGTTTTAATTCAGTTTCATCATCACCATTTAAATCGCAAGGACAATGATACTGAGTGCTCGTTGATTGATATTTAGCTTGGTAATCATAAAACTCATTAGCCGTTACCATTTCAATTGCGGGTAATGCTTGTTCACCTAAAATAGCAACCGTATATTCAGAGCCTGTGATCCACGCTTCTACTAATATTTGTTCATCGTAATCAAATGCATTTTCTAGTGCGATATTAAGCTCACTACCGGAATTAGCGATAGCCATTCCAATACTTGAGCCTTCAGTCGCTGGCTTGACCATGGCCTTTCCGCCTAGCTGTGCAATAATTTCATCACTGTTGTTACGATTAAAATCGGCTTTGTGTACCACGATAAAGTCAGCAGTAGGGTAACTAAGGCTTTGCCATATTTGTTTACACCTGACTTTATCCATCGCTAATGCAGAGCCTAAAACACCCGATCCCGTATATGGAATATTTAAGTATTCTAAAGCGCCTTGTAATGTACCGTCTTCGCCACCTTTACCATGTAATGCAATAAACACATGCTTTACTTGCATAATATGTAACTGGTTAAGTTCAAAGCCTTTGGTATCAATTAACTCAACATGTTGAAAACCAGCTTCTTTTAAGCCTTTTGCTACTGCTGCACCAGATTTTAATGACACCTCGCGCTCGGCTGAATCACCACCGTATAATACGGCTACTTTATCAGTAAAGTTAACCATTATGCTGGCTCGCCATTGTTACTATTAACATCGACGTTAAGTGCACTGCTTTCTAATAATGAGCGTGAAATAGCACCAATATTACCAGCGCCTTGCGTAATAACCATGTCGTTATCTTGTAACTGCGCTTCTAATAATTCGTTAAGCTGTGACATTTCATTCACATAAATAGGCTCAACCAAGCCGCGTTGACGAATGCTACGCGCTAAACTTTTACTGTCGGCTCCTACTACTAGGTTTTCTCCTGCGGCATAAACATCAAGTAATAATAAACAATCAACTTTCGATAACACATCAACAAAATCTTCATATAAATCACGTGTGCGCGAATAACGATGCGGCTGAAATATCATTACTAAGCGTTTATTCGGCCAACCTTCACGCATTGCTTTAATTGTTGCTTCAACTTCTTTCGGGTGATGACCATAATCATCAACTAACACCATTTGCCCTTTATTAGTTGATAACTGCCCTAGCATTTCAAATCGACGACCAATACCTTGGAACTCACTTAATGCTTGATAAATAGCGTCATCATCAACACCTTCATCTGTTGCAACAGCAATACTTGCTAACGCATTAAGCACATTATGTTCACCTGGTAAATTAAGCGTTAGCTGTAATAATTCATGATCTTTTCTTTTTACAACAAAATGGCTAGCACCACCTGTTTGTGTAAAATTATCAGCTTTTACATCAGCATCATCAGAAAAACCATAAGTAATAACTCTACGCCCTATACGTGGCAGTACTTCTCGAACCACTGGGTTATCAATACATACAACCGCTACACCATAAAAAGGTAAATTGTGTAGGAAATCTATGTAAGTATCTTTTAACTTTTCAAAGTCACCTTGGTAGGTTTCCATGTGATCTTCGTCAATATTTGTTACTACGGCAACCATAGGCTGTAAATGTAAAAATGAAGCATCGCTTTCGTCAGCTTCTGCAATTAAATATTTACTGGTACCTAAGCGCGCATTAGTACCCGCGCTATTTAATAAGCCACCAATAACAAACGTAGGATCTAATTGTGCTTGCCCGAATATACTAGCGGTTAAACTGGTTGTTGTTGTTTTTCCATGAGTACCCGCAATTGCAATTCCGTGACGAAAGCGCATTAATTCAGCTAACATTTCAGCACGACGTACTACTGGAATACGCTCTTCTGTGGCAGCCAATAACTCTGGATTATCGGCTTGAATCGCTGTAGAAACAACAATTACACACGCCCCATGAACATTTTCACGCTGATGACCAATATGTATAGTTGCGCCTAATCCGCGTAACCTTTCAACGACTTGATTTTCACCAATATCAGATCCTGAAATACAATAACCTTCATTTAACAAAACTTCGGCAATACCACCCATACCAGCACCACCAATACCGACAAAGTGAATACATTTAACTTTACCCATGCCTGGCGATTTTATATGTGATGAATTATTCATAATATGACTCATTTATTTACCTGCTCAATACAAGCCATTGCAACTTTTTCTGTTGCATCTGTAAAAGCTGCTGCTTTGGCCGCTTTTGACATTTGTAATAACGATTTTTTCGTTACGCACAATGTATTTAATGTTTGCGATATTTCCATGCTAGTTAAACTACCTTGAGGCAATAACTTCGCTGCGCCCTTATCAACTAAGTATTGCGCATTCTTGGTTTGATGATCATCTACCGCATGTGGTAGAGGTACAAAAATCGCTGGTTTTCCAGCAATCGCTAGTTCTGAAACTGTTAATGCGCCTGCTCGGCAAACAACAACATCGGCCCATTGATAAGCACCCGACATGTTATCTATAAACTCTGTGATTTTAACGTTATCACTGGGTAAATCAGTTTCTTTATAAGCCTGTACAACATCATTGAGCTTATGCTTACCCGTTTGATGCCAAACGCTAAAGCTTAAACCTTTAAGCTGTTTCATTGCTTGTGGCACTAACTGGTTTAAAATTTCAGCACCTAGGCTACCGCCAACAATTAATACATTCTTTGTTGATATTTCGTTATCATTATCGTCAAGTTGCTCTGCTAACGACTCTTGCAATAAAGCGGTTATTTCTTTTCTAATAGGGTTACCTACCACAGTAGCTTTAACCCTAGGCTTAAATGCATTTGGAAATGCACTAAATACTTTAGAAGCCAAGCATGATAAATAACGGTTACTCATACCTGCTACGGCATTTTGCTCATGCAGAATAAGTGGTTTTCCAAGTAGCCATGCAGCTAAACCACCAGGCGCACTTGCATAACCGCCCATACCTAAAACAACATCAGGTTTAATCTCACGAATAACCTTAATTGACTGCATTACTGACTGTAGTAATTTAAATGGTATTTTAATTAATGACATGACACCTTTGTTCCTAACACCAGCAATATTGATAAAAGATATATCAAAGCCATGTTTAGGTACTAATGTCGCTTCCATTCTTTTGGCTGTTCCCAACCAATGAATATCCCAACCTTGCGCTTGTAAATGTTCAGCTACTGCAATACCAGGGAAAATATGCCCTCCGGTGCCGCCAGCCATCACAAGTAATTTAGGACGCTTACTCATCAATAACATCCTTTTTAATTTTTCGTTTTTTCTTTATAGGCTTTGCCGTTGCTTGCAAACCTTGTAATCGTATTTCATGATCAATGCGTATTAATATCACAACGGCAATCGTCATAATAATCATTGAACTACCACCGTAACTAATTAAAGGCATAGTTAAACCTTTAGTTGGCACAATACCGGCGCTCGCACCAATATTCACGGCAGTTTGAAAGCTTATCCAAATACCTATGCTGTAAGCAAAAAAGCCTTCAAACACTTTATCTTGTGCTATCGCTTTTTGACCAAGTAATAATGCTTTTATCACTAGAAATAAACTTAATAACAATATGGCTGTAATACCAATTAAACCAAACTCTTCTGCTAAAACAGCCATCACAAAATCGGTATGTGCTTCGGGTAAATATTCTAATTTTTGAATACTGTTTCCTAGGCCTTGGCCAAAAAATTCACCACGGCTGTACGCCATCAATGATTGCGTTAACTGGTAGCCACTGCCAAAAGGGTCTTGCCATGGATCTAAGAAACTCGTAACACGCCTAAGACGATACGGCTCAAATACGGCTAACATTGCAATTGCTGATAAGCCAACACTGGTCATTGCAATAAACTGCCAAAGCTTTGCACCTGCCAAAAATAATAAGCCAAAAGTTGTGACAAACATCACAATAACAGTACCTAA
>JALZUE010000095.1 GCA_023301705.1 Alteromonadaceae bacterium
AATAGATTTAAGCGCGTTCCAGGCTGCGCGCGCAGCATAGACCGGCGACAAGAGGATCAACTTCAAGCCATCCATAACCGGCGCAACATTGCCAGCCCATGACGGCCGCCAGGCTAGAATAGATTTAAGCGCGTTCCAGGCTGCGCGCGCAGCATAGACCGGCGACAAGAGGATCAGCTTCAAGCCATCCATAGCCGGCGCAACATTGCCAGCCCATGACGGCCGCCAGGACAAAATAGATTTCAGTGAGTTCCAAGCCGCGCGGCCAGCTATGACCGGTGATAAAAGGATCGCGCTTAAACCCTGTTTAAAGCCTCCCCAGGCCGCGCCCATAGCTGCGCCTGGTTTCCATGACAGAATAGACCTAAGCATCGCCCAGGCCTCGCGAGCGGCCGTTACGGGCGAAAGAACAATCAATTTTAAAAATTTAAACGCGGGCATCATAGCGCGCGCGATCAATCCAATCGGCGACCAAGCAAAAACGGTTTTCAGCCCAGCCCAACCCTTCGCCAGAACATTACGAACGCCGCCGAATTTCTTAGCTAATAAATAGGCCGCGACGCCAACTAAAGCGAGCCCGCCAATTATCCAGCCGATCGGCGTCGACATTATAGCAATCCCTAAGCTTCTAACTGCTGTAATCATTAAAGGGATTGCGATTCTAGCTAAGGCCTTAAAAACAAGGCCTAGAGGCCGTAATATTTTCATGAGGCCGAGCGATTGACCGCCGAGCATGAATTTGCCAAATTTAAGCATCGCAAGTGGCCCCATCATTGAGGCCATAGCAAGAGTCACGCCGCCCATAATGGCCGCCATTGCACCAAACATAATAATCGCCATGCCAATAATACCGACTAAGCCTTTATGCTCCTTTGAAAAATTACTAATCCCCGTTGTAATTTTTTTAAATGCTGGAATCATCGCGGTAAAAACAGGCAGTAAAGCATAACCGAGATCCAGCTTCATCATTTGCCAATCTTCTAAGCCCTGTTGAAACTGCGCGTCCCCGTTTGCATCCATCAGCGCAGCCATATCATCGAGATATTTCCGGCCCTCGCGCATGCCTGTAGAAATCTGATTAAAACCAGTGTTAAAACTTGCTGTATTATCGATAAGCCCGTTAATCAGTGTTGCGGCTTCGTCGGTTCCAAATGCCTTTTTAATTTCAGCCATTTCGATCGCGTCAAGCGTTCCGTAATGCGCGCGAATATCTTCCATAACTTTTTGAGTTTCGCGCAACATGCCATCGGAATTTAATATTTTAATATCGATTCCATTGCTTTCAAAGCTTGCATGCGCCTTAGCCGCGTTCGCGGTGTATGATTTTAAAGCTGTGCCGGCCTCCGCGCCTTTCATACTGGCTTGCAACGTTCCTAAGATGGCAAATTCTTCGCGCATATCCATGCCCAGCAAAGCTGCGCCGCCGCGCGCGCTCTCGATGGCGCGTTGCATTTGTTCGCCGTTGGTTTTGTAAGCCCTAACAGATGCCGCAAGCCCCGACGTGAATTGCTCGCCCCATTCAATATCGGATAGTTGCGAATATTGATTTCTAAAAATCCCGTATGCGGTCGCGGTTAAAGATGTCATTTGCTCCGGCGCGGCCTTTGTGGCGCGCGCTGTTACTAGAGCGTAATCCGTCATAGCCGCGACGCCTTCATCAGTAAGCCCCGACATACCGGACCGGATATCATAGGCCGCGCGGACAAAGCTATCGGCGGTTGTGTAAGCAAGCTGCGCGTCGGTCTTAGCCGCCTGGTCGCGGTAAACTTGCAAGTTCTCAATTCCCAGCGATTGAAGTTCGCCGATCGCGGCTTCTAAAGGCCGGACGCTTTGAACAATATCAAAACTACCCTTGATTGTTCGCGTTCCGACGGCAACACCGGCCGCGCCAATAATGCCCATATTTGCCGCTGATTGGGTTGCTTCGCGGTAACGTGCTTTCGCGGCCTGGGCTTTTTTGTAATGGTCGCTAACGCGCTTAAGTTCGCGGCGCTGTTTTTCTAGTTCGTTGCTTGTTTTGCCGATCGATGATTTTAAGGCGCGTTGCCCCTCTTTAAAATTCGAGGTATTATAGCCGGCTTTTTTCAATCCCGAACCAAGTTTGCCTAGGCTTTGAATTTCCGCCGACTGTTGATCTTTTAAGGCTTTAACTTCTGCGCGCGCCTTTTTGAATTCGGCGGCCATTTTGCGAGTCGGTTTATCCGTCTTCGCGATCGCCTTACCTAGCGCCGTCGTTTTAATCTGCGCGGTTGTTAATGCGTTACGGGTTTTTTGACTGTTAGCGCGCAGCGTTTTAAATTGGCCGAAATCTTTTTCAACTTTGCGAAGCGCGCGCAAATCAGTGCTAGTCACGCCGATAGATTTTCTAATCTCTTTTAACGGACCGGTTAATTTGTCGACGCCGGCAAATCGTAAACTGTAATTAAAATCTTTGCGATCCATGCCGAGGCCTATTTATTTTCGGCCGCCTTGCGCTTATTATGCGTTTCGATTGCCATGTTATACCAGTTTAAGAATTCAAAATATGGCATTTTATCAAGTTCCGAGGGCGGCCAAGAGCCGCCCAGGATTAAATTAATATCGAGCCAGCCCCGTTCTATGCTTTCGGGGTAGTACCGGCGTTTCCCGCCGCTCCCTCTGGATTGATAATCGCGCCGCCGATCGCGAGCATATCGGTAAGAGATAACGCTTCGCCCTCTAATTCGCTAATGATTGGCTTTGTGACGCGCGGCAAGAGTCTTAAAACTGTGTCGACTTCAAGTTCAGCAAGCGCAGCTAATGACATCCCGCGCAGCTCTCCGGCCCCTGGCGACCTTACTGTAATTTCTTTGATTTCATCTTCGCCAACTAAAATTGGCGTCTTAAGTTGAATTTTTTTCATGGTGTAGTTACTCCCTACGGTTGGTTAAAAGTTTTCCCCTGGCGAGGTAATCGGGATTAAATCCCGATCGCAGTTCTAAGCTTTTCGTAACGATCCAGGCCGCCGACGTTTTCGATCATGTTTACGGGATCGAGTTCGATCAATTCTTCGCCGTTAATGCTAAGTTTGAAATAGGCCGGACAAAACATCATTTTTGAATCCGTCATTTCGCCTGGCTTCCATGAACCGAAATCAATATCATTCGGACGGCCGCGCAACACGATTTCGATGCGGTCTGTTTTGCATCCAGGGCCATCGGTTTTCGCGCCAGCCATAAGACGCAATAGAACGCCGTCGGTTTCGCATTCCCCCCAGGCTTTAATAAGCTTCGAATTATACTCTTTTAAGTTAATCGAAATTTCGGGCATTTCGTAACCCATATCGACCTTAATCGCCGCCGCCATTCCGGCCCCGCGATAGTCTTCGGTTTTGCGGGCAATTTTTCCGACCGTCACTTCGTCAAATGTTCCTGCCCAGGATTCATCTTCAAAAAAGGCGTTAAACGCTTTTATAATTTTGGGTAGCATGCTGCTAATCTCCGTTTTGAGGGGTTAGGCGGCCATCATAGGCCGCCTTTAATTGTGGTTAGAATTAACCGCTAATGCCGGCGACTAAGTCTTCGATATAGCTGTCCGTGATGCGCTGTTGAAAATTCAAATGTTCAAGCGGCGGGATCGGCGTATATTCATAATCAATAACAAGTTTGCCGTCTTTGATTTGATCGATGCCGTTCGCGTCTTGCGAAATCCAGCATTTACCGCCAAGTAAACGGCCCTGGCTAACCCATTGCCTAATTTGTCGGTTTACGCTCTCGACGATATTAGACGCCGAAATTTTCGTAATCCCTTTTGAAATTGCATATAGATGCGCTTCGGCAATGCTCTCGCGGATAATTTGAGCGCTGCGAGTGTAGTTTTCAAACGCGAACAAAGGATCGGCCGAGCATGTACGGTCGCCCCAAAAACGAAAGCCAGATTCGTTAATTAGAGTTGAGACTTCGTTCGAGTTCAAATAGCCGGCGTCGGTGTTAGGATTTTGCAAATCGAATGTAATATCGAATTCGATGCCTGTTAAACCATTTACAGGGACGTTAGACAAAGTTTTATGCCAGCCGGTTTCCGCGTCGATTTTAGCGCGTAGGCCCAGGGCATAAGCGGCGGTTAAAACCGACTCGCCGCCGATCGTAGCATCCGGCCAGATAAGCATTAATTCACGCGCGCCAAATTTATCGCGCAGCGTGACTGCATCTTCTTTATTATCGACTGGCGCTTGCGCGTATGCAAAGCCGCGAACCGCCTGCGCCGTGGCAACTAGCTGGCTAATGACTTCGGCATCTTCAAAGCCTGGCGCGCCTATAATACGCGGTGTAACTCCGAATTTTGATTTCGCCGCTTCAAAAGCTTTTATCCCGAAATATTTACCGTCATTGATGCCGCCTATAACAGCCGCTTTAAGCGCGGCAGGATCATCGCTAGTCGCGATATGAGATAAAACGATAATAGGTTTGCATTGAAGCGCAATCGCTTCTAGGGCCGGCTTTAACGTGCCCTTGTCGCCGGCTGCATCGATAGCGGCGTCAACATCAGTAATAAGCGTTAAGCCGCCGGCATTAATGATTTTATCGTCGAAATTTTCAGCAGTTGCGACTAGGCCAATAACGGCGGTCGAGATCGTGCGAATTGCGCGAGTTCCTTCGTTGATTTCTGTAACGCTTGCGCCGTGGTGATATCCGTTAGTCATAGTTTTTTCTCCGGTTAGATTGAGTTTTCGAGGTTTGAATAAAAACGCTGCCCGAATATTCGGACGGCAATAAAGACGCTTCGGCGCTTAATATTTTGAATTAATCTAGCGATTCCAGATTTATTAGGGATGCCCATAGCTTCGTAAAAAATACGATCGGCAAAATGCCGGTTACTTATTTTAATTTTTCGGCCGATAAGTAATTCGGTTTCAATTTTAAGCCGAATTACTTCCGACGGGCGGCTATATAAATAATCATGAATAACAGCCGCTTTTTTGACAAAGCCGTCAGTTGGATTAATCCCAAACCAATCATCAGCCCAGAAAGGAATAGATGCAAAATCAGTTTCAAAATAAACAGGGACGTTCGCAAATATATCAGAGCCTATAAAACCTAATTCATATGTAAACGGCGCGGTTAAACGGAAAATTCGCCGCCCGTCGCGCTCGTTTTGCGTCGGTTGATATTCAAGAGGTTTTGTAAAGCTAGACAAGTTCGATCCTTATTTATGACTAGCCGCAATAAGAATCTTAGCGACTCCCGTTGAACGCGCAGCCAGTTCATTCATGACCGCTCCAAAGCCCTTAAGCGAGGCCGTTAAAATTATGTCGTTAGTTTCAACCGCAGAAAGAAACGCTTGGGCCTGCTGATAGATATCAGGCTCGCCATCTTTGGCAGGGACAAGCGATTCAATGCTTCCTAAAAATATTCGTTGGAAATCCTCATAGGATTCACTCGCTTTTAATGCTAAAACAAAAGATAAAATCGCGGCGGTGTTTAGCTGGGTAACATCGGCCGTCGTTCCTAAAATGGACTCCGTATCGCCGACTTTTTTCAATATTTTTTGACGCACAATAACGCGCTGTTTTTTACCTTCATTAGATTCGAATTCCTCTAACGATAATGGTGTGTCTTTAATGTCTATATTAGGCAATTTAACCTCCTTAACTAAAAATATTCGGCCGATAAAAGATAGAAATAGACTCCGTCGACCTCGTCTATTTCTTGAGCTTCTTGATCTTCAAATCCTTCGTTTTCTGGCCGATCTGTAACCTCACTCAAAAAACGAAAAAATATTTTGGGAAAAGCCGTTGTTGCCCCGGCGATTAAACTAGAGGGCACTTGTATTCTTTGAGAAAGTCCGATGCGTGCCCATTCGCCGCCACGTGTCGGCGTGACCGCGTTATCAATAAGAGATTTATTAATTTGTTCATTAGTTGCGTTATTGTTAGAAACTACAAATTCAACTCTTCCCCTGCTTTTTTGAAAACTATATTGCGGGTTTTCATAATGACCGAGAGGAATACTTGCTAGCCCGCTAAATTGCATTATGGTTCGTGACGTAGCGCTTAAAGGTCTATTTAAGACAGCACCTTCCAAAGCTTTCCATTTAGTATATGTTGGATTATCTCCATCTTTATCGATGGCATTATCTTCAATCAAATCTGCCAAATCAAATAATTGATTATATTCATGATAACCAATCGGAATCCCAGCGGCCAAATCATTAAACGCATTTTTGTATAGAGCGTTGTAATCAGCCGTCGACATCGCAATAAGTTCAGCATAACTTTTGCGCGCGGCGTCTACAGATGAATCTATGGCCGCGCGTTTACTCTCAAAATAAGCCTTTAACTCTGTATTTGAATTTATAAGTTTTTCGATTTGTTCCGCTTGTGTAGACATTTAATAAGCTCCAGTTAATAATTTAATTTTGTCGGCTTGCTTAAGCTGCTCATGTTGCAAATTTACTAGCGAATTCGCCGTCGCTAAAGACAGAGACAAAACAACATTGTCGACGTAAGCCCTTGATGCCATGATAACGGCTGGGTCAATTAAAAGCGCGACGCTTGCCGCGTTTTCAGTTCTAAATAATATCCGGATTTGAAGGTCGACGGCCGCGCCGGTTTCAAGAGCCGGTTTATATGTTGGTGGGTATTTTGCGACGGCTATCAATATGCCAGCCGAGTCAAATATTCCGGCCTCGCGGATTGTCCAGCCGCCAGCATCGGCGGCGATATATCCATCAGCCTCTAGGATTGTCGAATCCGTGGGAGATAGTGCCAGCCGGTTAAGCGCAACGCGGTAAACTTCGTTATTTAATTTTTTCATATCTTGCGTGATAGGTTTTTCAGAATCGCCTATTGCAATATGAGTTAGCGATAATATATTTCCTGTAAGCCTAGCGTTTGTAATCGCAGCAAGGCCGGCCGTCGTTAAAAAGCATCCATAATTTTCGGACATTTTACGCCGCTCCTATTGTTGTTTTTTGGTACGAAATAAATGCGCTTCCTATCGGCTGTAAAAAATTTTTCACCGGTAGTTTTGGCTGATATGGTAAGATCATAGCGCCTTGCCCCGTTAAGAGCGCAGCGCCGCCAAATGATTCAGATTTAGTTACAAGATATAATTTCAGGGCCGTTAAGTGAGATCGCGCATTTTTAGTTTGCTGAATGATTTCAATAATATCCGTAATATCGCGCCGATTAAGGCTTTGATTTGATATTGAGACGCTTGCTTCAAAGGTGAAAGGATCGCCGCCAGTTTTAAACCATTCATCGATTTGAAGCCCTAAATCTAGTGCATCCAAAGCCTTTCGCATCGCGGCGGCTGTGCCTTTTGTTTTATGAATTGAGACGCTTGCGGCGATAACCTGGCGCTTAACTTTTGCGCTCCAATTATCATTCCAAACGTCGACCGATAAAGCCCAGGCTAGGCATGGTAAAAATTCATCAGGGCAATGCTGCGCGGACCAATAAGAACCAATAGGAAGGCCATAATCGAAACGGGCCGCGATTGTGATGTCGAGCGCTTTTTCAAGGTCAGTATGGTTTTTAGGTAAAACAGTTTTAAGCATTGGCCGACTCCGAAATTTCGAAAGTTCCAATTTTTGCAACGCTATTTAAGCCTGGTAATATATCTTCAAGAGGCGAGTCCAGCGTAACGTTATCGATGCCGTCGATTTGCATCGCAGTTAACAGCGCATTTTTATAAACACGTTTACCGAATAGTTGACGGCTGGCGACATATGCAATACCGGCGGCTTTAGACGCCAGCAAAGCATCACTAGGCTCAACACCAGGCGCGAGAGTTATCGCCGCATCGATATTAAATTCAGCCGGACTAAATGCCAAGACTTTAACAGAGTCGTTAAGGGGCCGGACTAATTCAAGCGCGGCGGCGATTTCAGTAAGGCGAGCGGGCGTAATGTCTTCGGCCTGGTAAATATAAACATCGATAAAACCTGGCGCGGGTTCGCCGATGTAAACGTCTAAAATTTCAGGACTAACATTTTTTGTAAAATAGACATAGGCTGGCGCAGGGCCGGCGACGCTAAAACCTTCGGGCGCTAATTGTATGCGTTCGCGAAAATCGTCGTTGCGCTCGCCTTCTAATCTTTCAAGAGGGACAAGCGCAGCAAGGTTATCGAGCGCCGCGTCATTGGCATAAGCTAACATGCTAGACCTAACAGCCGCGTTTACGTGCTTTCTATAATTGGCTTCACGATAAGCCCAGGCCTGCATTAGTGCGCAAATAGGGTCGCTTTCGAATTCGACCGCGTCGGCATATTGTGGATAATCCTTTTTAAAATCCGCTTTAACTTCGGCGAGGATATCGTCGAAAGATAATTCGGCCAGAATTTCAGGCTTTGGCAAATTCTTTAAATCTATTTTTGAAAAGGCGTTCATTACGCGGCCTCGATAAGCTGGGCATCGGTTTCAAATATTTCGCCCTTATAGCTGCAAAAAACAGAAACAATCGCGCGGCCGGCTGCATTAATATCAAATAGAATATGTGATATTTTGACTCGTGGTTCCCATTTAAGAATAGCGCCAGCAAGCGCAGCTATTAGCTTAAGCCGCGTCGCCGCATTACCGGGCGAAGAAATAAAATTAAATAAATCTGCGCCGTAATGCCGGCGCTGCAACCTGCTGCCCAAATGCGTTTGAACAATTCGCCGGATAGATTGCCTAACGTGCGCGATGCCCGTTAACGGTTTACCTGTTATTGCATCCATCCCTATCATTATTCTGGCTTCTTAGTTTTGACTTTTGTTTCGGTATGAACATGATTTTGTGCGCTTATACCTTCTGAAATCATATCGCCGCCGGTGTGTTTAACTGGCCCTTCGATATCAATCGCCGACGCTTTTATTTTCATATTGCCGCCAGCTTCTAGCGCGACATTTCCAGCGGCTTTGATTGTAAGGTTTCCCCCAACATTTAAAGAGGCATCGCCGGCCGCGTCGATCGTGATTTTATCGGCGCTATGAACATTTAAAATTTTATCTTCGCTATTATATTCTAGGCGCGTTCCATCATTAAAAAATATCCCGTCGATTTTTTGATTTGATGTCGCCGGCGCAATATCTTGTGACCATAAAAAACCCGCTATGACGGCGGCTTCGAGATTTCCAGACGGCGCAATAATTACCGCTTGCGCGCTTTCATGGGCCGGCATCGACATTTTGAAGTTTGCACCATAAACGGCTGGCAAGCGTAAAGGCTTGGTTGCGATTTCACCGATTTTCAAGCTGGCAAATCTGCCATCTTCTGAAATCGTTTCGATCGTTCCGAACGTGATTAGGTTGTTAAATTGGCGAGTGTTCATAACTTAATTAAGTTAAGTCAAAACCTACATATTACTTAGTTGTTTAGGTGTACTTAGCGCCTAAACGCACCTCGCGTTTATTCGCCCTTAATCCATTGGCTAACTATGTTTGTAACGCGCTCGCCATCGAGCGCGGATAAGCCTAGCATTTCGCGCGATTGGTACTTAACACGAACGCCGCGCGATGTCACGCGGTCGCGCAATCCGTAATGATGAACGCGAGCAATCGCGCCGGCGCGGCCAGAAAATCCTATTTTAACCTGGTCGGCGGTTGCTTTTGTTTTCAAATTTTTAGCCAGGCGAAGGCGTTTAAACATTTTTTTGCGCGATCCATCTTTTCGCGCGGCCCATTTGCGGCCATCCGGCCCGACTTGCGCCATCATGCGGCGCGATGTGTTGCGGCGTAAATCACGGCCGATCGTAGTTAGAACGCGCCGGCGATCTCTCGCGCCCAGGCTTTCGATTGTGTCATTGATCCAATCTTCAAGGGCGGCAAGTTCTTCGCTCATGGCGAGGCCGGTTCATGTTTACCAGCTTCATTAACCCAAATATCAAGGATAGGATCATCTTCGATTAAAAAACAAGATTGCAAAGTCACGCTTTTATCTTCGCCGACTGTAACTTCTATATCTTCGTATAAATCGAGCGTGAATTCCAATATCGATTCTTCGTGGCTTAGGATGTCCGCTTCATATTTGATTGATCCGGCCGGCCGGTTTGGAAAATGTTTATTCATCCATTGCGCTATAATCCAGAAAATATATCGATGATCGTCGCTAGGGTTATCAATATAAATTACGGCTTTATAAGTAACTCTAAAATTATCATTTTTATTAGCGCCTTGCGCGGACGCGCTATAGATGTCGCCGGCCTCGATAAATGTTTTAACATTTTCGGCCGCGATATTTAATTTATCTAACAGGTGTTTTCGTAATGTTGCGAGCGCTTCCATTTATTTTCCTCTAAACCCTTGCAATATTTTATCTAGTCGGCTGCGCTCTGGCGCTTGCTGCTTAGTTCGTAAAACATCTGTTACTGTAACGCCGTTAACTTCCAGATGATTTTTAATAGTCATAAGCTGGCCGGCGCAATCCTCATGCGCCAGGACAAGCCGAGTCATATAAATGCCGATTGATCCATCCGATGCTGTTTTATTTGGCGTCGCGGGCCGGTCTTTGCAAAGGAACATTTGTGGAGTCATTGTGATCGGGTTTTCTGGCGTCTGCGCCGTACTCGCGCAGCCAATCAAGACTAGCGATGATAGGCTCGCTTTGAGCGCAATTAAAAGAGTCTTTTTTTGCATTTATTTTATCCCTCGCGTTATCTTCAGCGGTGTTTAAATTTTGGCCGCGATCATTTTGGGCGGCCTGTGTTACTAGCGCCGATGATTTGCCGGCTATCGCGGTTTGCGCCGTTTTCAACTTGGCTTCAAAGTCTGCGGCCCTTGCCTTACTTTGATTGTTTTGCCAGCCCAGGAAGGCGCTATAAGCTGTTAAGCCCAGGATAACATAGCCCGCACCGCCGCCCATAAATTTAGAGGCTAACGCGCCAGCGACTTTGATTTTGGTAACGCCTGGGATCATGACAGACTCTCCGCTAATGGCCCTTTTGCATCGACAAAAATAGGGCGGACGTTATTAGGCTTATTATTATAACGGCGATGTGCGCTATGAAATTTCGACTTAACAATCCGCGTAATATTAACCGCGTTGCCCTGGTTGCCGCCTAGAACATGAAAAGCCTTTTCATCTTCGCCTACATATAGCCCGACGTGACCGCCGCCTTTGCGCGTAAAGACTAAAACATCGCCTAGCATGGCCTGGCCGTGTATTTCGCCGCTATGGCCGCGAAACGCGACGATATCGCCCCAATCGGCCCAGGCGAGGGCTGATAAAGGATTTTGCGGCATTGGTTTGCCGGCGGCTTTGGCAAGGTGTCCAATAAAGAGCCCGCACCAAGGGACTTCATCGCCCTTGCGCCGGTAAAGATCGCCTATCCAGTTTGCCAGCCCTTCGGCCCAGCCTATAATTTGCGGGTTATGCACCGCGCCGACAATCTCTTTTAAGCCATAGCAATCTAGCGCCGACTTTAACATCTTCGGCCCTGGCTCGTCTTGTAGCCATTTCCATCGGCGCGGGAGTCTACTCATTTAGACGCCGCGAAACAAAGGCGCGTGATCGACAAAATCAATCCAAACTATTGAATAATCAGCGCCGGCCTTGTAAATGACTCGGTTTTCGCGGGTCGTTAAATCATTATCGATAACTTGATTAATGCCGCCATCGAGTAAAGCCTTAAGCGCGGTCTGGCCGGTTTCAAAATTACCGCGAATACGAAGCCATAAAATGCCGTCCCTAATACGTAAGGAGTTTTCGTCTTGCGCGCAATTTGCGTCGGCCAAAAGTGCATTAATTCTGGCGATGTCGTCTTGTCTAAGCATGGTTTTATTCCTTAAGTTTTCTTATGGCGATGTCGTTTAACTGGGTTTGAAGTTTTTCGGTTTTATCCGCTTGCGCCTTCTTTTCTGTTTCAAGACTTTCGACGCGCGCTTGCAGCGCATTAATTCTTTGCTTGTAAACAAATTCGGACATGTAAACGTGCATTCCAAACATGCCGCAAAAAACGCCCAGCGCAAAAATGCCGCCCATTGGTCCGGTAATTTGTTTAAAGAAAGCATCGCTCGCTGATTTTTTTAAATTCATTTGATCGGCCATATTTAATCCCATAAATTAACGATTTGCGCGCGCGGCGGCGCTGCGTCGATCGTTGGTAAATTGATTTGAACGCCCGCCGGCAAGTGAATGCCCAGGCCTAAAATATTTAGATTTGCATTTATAACTGGCTCCAGCATTTGCGGCGCGAGTCCGTAATGAGCGAAGACAATATCGTCTAAGGTTTGCCCCTCTTGTGATATGGCGAGCGCGCTCATAATAGCGAAATTCTGGCGCGCGGTTTGCCTAATATAGACCTTACAATTTCGCGTAAATTCTGGCGATAATCATCGATGCCGAGTTCTAATTTGTCGGCCTGGGAATGCCCCGAATTTGTCGAATCAAAATCTCTATATTTTTCATTTAATGATGCCTTGGCCTCATTATAAACGGCGCTAAAATATTGATGCAATAAAACAGACTTTCCATCGATAGCTGCGGCCGGCAAATCTTCCATATTTTCAATATCTGGATATTTTTCCGTAAGCGGCGCAAGGTCTTTATTGACCTTTAAAGCCGCATCCATAAGGCTTAATTTTACGCGCTCTGTCGGGATCGTCGTATCGACGCGCATCGCGGCGCGAAAATCATCGACCATTAAATCCGGAAAAATACCGGACTGCGCTATCGATATCCCTTCGGCCTGGGCCGAGCCTTTCGGGATAACTGTAACGCTATGATCGCTCATGATTTTAAAACCTATTGCGGGCCGGTACTAGCCCTTGCAGCGCTTAACTTTTGGTGAGGTAAAAGTTTAGGTTTGCAAGGGACTAGCAGCCAGGGGAGTTCTT
>JALZUE010000096.1 GCA_023301705.1 Alteromonadaceae bacterium
AAAAATGCTAGCAAAGCGATATTCTGAGGAAACATTTATTTATTAAGAAAGTTTGAACTAAATAGAAGACTGTCACTCTTACTTAATAAGAGATTTAGTAATCCTCTTAGAGTTTTCATGTTTTTATAATGCACCTAATTTAGGTGCATTTTTTTTGCCTATAACTTAACTTACCAGATAGTTTAAAATGCTAGCAAAGCGATATTCTAAAGAAACATTTATTTATTAAGAAAGTTTGAACTAAATAGAAGACTGTCACTCTTATTTAATAAGAGATTTAGTTATTCTTCTTGAGTTTTCATGTTTTTATAATGCACCTATTTAGGTGCATTTTTTTTGCCTATAACTTATTAAATAATTAATGAAAGTGTAAGCTGAAAAGAGGTATTAAGTAGTGAAGTAATGTGTTAAAAATTCATCAAAATTAATCGTGTCGCTGCTTTCGATTGCTTTTTGATCTGCATGTGACTTTTTGGCCCTATCTTTGAAATGTTGTTCATCAAAATACTGGTAGGGTTTTTCTAATAACGATTTTTTAAAGTTTTGAGCTTGATTTAAAGCATATTCAGTTAAAGGTTCATCTTGATTCACAATAATGTCTAATAACTTTGCTGAAGGAGTTTTGGTTACATCTTGAATTTTATTTAATTCTGTTGCTAATGCCTCACTATACTTAGTTGATGAATTAGCAGTATCTAACAAGGTAGCTATTGGCTTCATTTGTTCAAAAAGCTCACTTCCCCACTCTTTAATTGATTTGTGCTGATTAAAATCATTTAACTTAAGCTTTGGATCGCGACCATACATGACGACTTTATCCATGTTATTTTCAAATAATTGCTGTTCTTCTAATCTAAGCTCTGGGCTAACTTCTAACGCACAAAATAATAAGAATATATCTAAAAATAAAATTTGCTCTAAATTAATACCCGTTTCTGCAAACGGGTTAACATCAAGCACACGCACTTCAATATATTCAACACCTCTATTCTTTAATGCTTGAGAAGGCTTTTCACCCGAATTAGCGACACGCTTAGGACGAATAGGTGCATAAAGCTCATTTTCTATTTGTAGTACGTTACTGTTAAGCTGCTGATAATGACCATTCACTTTGACACCGATAGATGAAAACTGTTTTGACGATAATGTCATTGCGCTTTCTACTTGTTCAATATAGCGCTCTAGGCTGTTGTAACAAATATATAACGATGATTGCTCATTATTGGTATAGCCCAAATCACTCATACGTAGCGATGTTGCATGCGGCAAGTACAAATAACCATTATTTGACTGCTTAAAAGGCAAATCAGTATTTTGGTTTTGTAAGAAACTTGGGCAAATAGCAGGTGAACTTCCGTATAAATAAGGTAATAACCAAGAAAAACGTTTGTAATTACGAATTAATGAAAAGTATTGAGCTGAAATAAAGTCATCAATTGGTTGCTCATTTGAGACTTCTTTTTGCATCAGTTGCCAAAATGACTTTGGAAATGAGAAGTTAAAATGAATACCTGAAATCACCTGCATCATTGAGCCGTAACGGTTCTTCAATCCTTGTCGATAAGCTGTTTTCATTTTGCCTATATTCGAAGTACCATAATTAGCTAACGGTATTTTATCCGCATCTTTAACAAAGCATGGCATACTCATCGGCCATAAGAGTTCATCGTTAATATTCGATAAAACAAATTTATGAATATCTTCTAACTGAGCAATTGCAAGCTCTGGAGATTGACTAACAGGTGTAATGAACTCTAATAGTGTTTCAGAATAATCAGTAGTAATTTCAGGGTGCGTTAATGCTGCACCTAAATTTTCATAATGTGTATGTTCCGATAAGCCACCTTCAGGTAGAGTTCTTAATGATTCTCTTTCTATACCTCGCCCTATTTCGGTTAATAACTGAATATTGTTTGGTTGGTTTAATACCGAAATAAAATCTTTAATTGATTTAGTCAACGTAACTCCGAGCATAGCATCGTAACTTGTGTGGTCTATTTAAGGGCAAAAAGATAATTTTCAATCTATAAGGTTAAAATAATTCTTTTAACTGTATTCGTCATCTATACATAATTATCATTTATACTATGGCGAAAAATGATAATGGAATAATGCAGTACCCTTTATTACTGTTCTTGTATCTGAATATATAAGCAGTCATTTATTTACTATGTAGATAATAACGTTAACGCTTATCTTTAGAATATGTCTATTACTATATCACAACACAGGAATATTTAACGTGTTATCAAACCTATTTGAAGTCGTTGAGCACAATAAACATTTTGTATTAATCAATAAAGCCGCAGGTACTAATTTTCACGATGAAGGTGAACTAAATTTAGGCTTATTTAATCAAGTAAAAACACAGTTAAAGCTTGATGAGCTTTATCCTGTTCATCGCCTAGATAAAATGACATCTGGTTTATTAATATTTGCGAAAACGAAAGTATCAGCCAACGCCTTTTTAACACTATTTAGTGAACATAAAGTAGAAAAATACTACCTAGCGCTTTCAGAGCATAAACCTAAAAAGAAGCAAGGGATTATCAAAGGAGATATGAGTAAAAGTAGAAGAGGTGCTTGGAAGTTATTACGCTCGGTTAATAACCCAGCAGTTAGTCAATTTTTTTCATTCGGACTAGGCAAAGTAACAAGCAAGCAAATAGATAAGAGCTTACGCTTATTCATTATTAAGCCACATAGTGGTAAAACCCACCAAATTAGAGTCGCATTAAATAGCTTAAGCGCTCCGATACTTGGTGATGCTCTTTATAACTCATATACTAATGAACACCTACCAGACAGAGGCTACCTGCATGCCTATTCATTGCGGTTTTCACTATTTGAAACGCAATATGAATTTATATTACCGCCAAATAGCGGTGAATACTTTACGCATAGTGATGTGCAAAATAGTATTAAAGAAAACACATGTACTCCTTGGGGTTTACCTTGGCCAAAAATTTAACATTACTCGCCTTAAAACAACTTCCACAAAGCTATATAAAGTATGAATGAACCCGTTTTAAACAAACTTATGAATAAATACAGCGGTGATTGCAATTGGACATACTAATTTGGTGTACCATGGCCAAACCTTCCAAAAAAATGAGTTTTCAACCGTTATATCCCCTTGCTTAAGTTCATTTAACACACTATTACGATGCCAAATCCAGCCAACAAAAACACAACATAACATCGCAACAATGGGTTGGCTGTATTGAGTAGATATAGTGATAACTAAACCAAACAAGGTTGAAAAGTTAGTAATAATCAACGTACTTATCAAGAAAATAACAACACTCACGACAATCGTTGAACGTTTACGAGATACGTTAAACCTTTCAACTACATATGATACTGGTGCTTCTAGCAATGAAATAGATGATGTTAACGAAGCCACCGACATCAAAGCAAAAAAAGCAAAAGCACACAACAAACCTACGCTACCCATTTGCGTAAATAAATGCGGAAGCACAGTGAAAACTAATGTATCTTCTGATAATAATTGTCCCTGTTGATTAAATATTTCTACACCTTGTGCTTGCGCTACATACATCGCAGGAATAATTAACAAACCCGATAAAAAAGCGATGCCGACATCAATACAAGTAACGTAAGCACCTAAGGAAACAATATTTTCTTTTTTAGCAATATAAGAGCCGTAAATGATCATTACCCCTGAACCTAGCGATAATGAAAAGAAAGCCTGACCAAGCGCATTCAATAACAAATTAGGTTCAAATATTCGAGATAAATCAGGTGATAGATACGCAATAACCCCAGCTTTTGCACCATCAAGTGTTAATACATAAATAATTAACAATACAAGAATAAGTAACATAAAAGGCATTAATCGCTTCGACCATTTCTCTATACCATTCTCAACACCTTTACTAATAATGAACATAGTGAATAAAGTAAAAACGGCTGTAAAAACAAGATTACGACTCACCGAGAAATCAGTTAGCCAATGAGCAATATTGGGCATATTAACAACAACAGCGATGGGTTCTATCGTATGTGCCATCATCCAACCTGCCACAATACTGTAAAAGCTAAGAATGAGTGAAGCACCAATAAGCCCCATTAAGCCAACGGTAATAGCAAACTTTTTTTGCCAAGCATTATTAGCGATTTTTTGTAATGAACTCACTGCATTTGCTTGACCATAGCGCCCTATTAATATTTCAGCCATGAACGCAGGATATGCTAAACAAAAAGCTAACACTAAATACATCAGTAAAAAAGCTGCGCCACCATTACTTGCTGCTTGCGTTGGAAAGCCCCAAATATTACCTAGCCCAACAGCAGAGCCTGCAGCAGCCATAATAAAGCCAAAATTAGAACTAAAAACACCTCGTATTGCAGCCATTATGCTTTTTCTTCCTTTGTATATTTACACGCTTAGTTGATAATACTCATTTTATTCATTAAGTGACAAATAAAATAAAAGGAAGCCTAGGCTTCCTTTTTTTGAGCATGGTTAACTTAAGCGATTAACAACCAATGATTAATCTTTAAAGTTATTAAATTGAAATGACTGCTCTAAATCTGATTCTCGCACTAACTGCATCACAGCCTGTAAATCATCACGCTTTTTACCTGTAACACGTAAGCTTTCACCTTGAATTGCTGTTTGTACTTTTAACTTACTGTCTTTGATCAATTTAACTAATTTTTTAGCTACAGGTTGCTCAATACCTTCTTTAAACGTAATTTGCTGAGCAAAGGTTTTACCTGAATGCGTTGTTGTACCTAACGTTAATGCTTTAGCATCAATTTTTCTTTTCGCTAAGTTACCACGTAACATGTCAACCATTTGATTCACTTGAAAGTCAGCCTCAGCTTTAGCTGTTACATTGGGTAATTTCCATTCAAAGCTTGCTTCAACGCCACGAAAATCAAAACGTGTCGCTAATTCTCTATTGGCATTTTCTGTCGCATTTCTTACATCTTCTATATTAATTTCAGAAACAATATCTAATGAAGGCATTTTTTATATTTCACTCTTAACAATTATTATCGTTAAAATAATAACAAATAAGAGAAAAGATGTAATTGCTAAAATGATAATTTTTCCTAATCATGGTATGGTTTTAGGTGTCATTATTGTTATTTCTTAGAAAAAGTACTCATTATGAATATTGTTATTGTTGGCGCTGGCGCTGTAGGCTTATTGTTTTATCAAGCGCTTTACAGGTGTAAAAAAGAACTTAACGTTAACCTTTCATTACAACAACATAAAACAACAATACCATCATTTACATTTACTCACTTTAATGGCGATAACGATATTATCCCTGTTGTTTCAACCACTGATGAACACATAGCATCTGCTGATATTATATTAATTTGTGTTAAATCTTACCAAGTAACAAGCGTATTAAAAAACAGTTTTCCGCAGTTAAATAAGCACGCCGTTATTATACTTTGTCATAACGGTATAGGCGCTTTTGAACGTTACATTGAAGAAAGTTATATTGATGAAATAACTAATAAAAATGACACACAAGCTGTCACTTATGTAATACCACAGTCAGTATTAGCCTTACTGATTACTCATGGTAGTAAAAAAAACAGCCACCAACACATTACACATACAGGTAAAGGCGGTGGTGATTTAGGTCTAATTTATGGAAAAAATAATGTTGCTTTTTTTAAACGTATTACAGCATTACTGAATACCGTATTACCCTGTATTACGTGGAATGGTAACATTAAAGAAAAACAGTGGTTAAAGTTAGCTATTAATAGCATTATTAACCCATTAACCGCTGTAAATAATATACCTAATGGTGATATTTTATTGCCTCAATACCAAGAACATATACGTCTGTTAATTATTGAATTTATTAGCGTTGCTAAAATGCACAACATAACGTTTTCTGAAGAGATTTTATTATCAACCATACTTGAAGTTGCGAGTAAAACAGCAAAAAACCGCTCATCTATGTTAAGTGATATTACGAATAAACAAATGACAGAAATAGATTATATCAATGGCTACATTGTGAAGCTTAGCCAGCAATATAATATCGCAGTACCTTACCACCAGGCACTTGTTCAACAAGTAAAGGCATTACAGCAATAACGATTGATGAACATTCACTTTAAAGTAACTCGGCCAAGGGTTAATCGCTATCAATAAAAAAGCCCAATTAATTTTCATTAATTGGGCTTTTTTAGTTAATCATACCGAAGTAATTATGGACGATAAACTTGTACATTGTTAAAGCCATTGTCATGTAAGTATAAGGCTTGTAATTGACTCATAACGCCACGCTCACAATACAACAAATATTCTTTACTTTGATCAAGCTCAGGAAATTGAGTGGTAATTTTATAAAATGGAATATGAATGATATCTACATTGTCAATTTCAAGTGGGTTGTTGTCTTCTTCATCAGGTCCTCGAACATCAATCACAACACTACCTTTAGCGATATGTTCAACTGTTGCTACAGAGCTAACTTCTGCTTCGGTTTCATGTGCTATATCTCGTATATCTTGCACTCGACATTCACTGACAACCTTATCAAGTATTGAAAAGTCGAAGTTTTCTTCTTCCGCTTCTACTTTTGATAATACAGCTTTAACTGTTGGTTTATTTGAAATAACACCACAATACTCTGGAATAGTTTTGGCAAAGTCTTCTGTACCAATTTCACGTGCAATATCAATAATATCTTGCTTATCATAAGCAACTAAGGGTCGTAAAATTAACGTATCGGTAACACGGTCAATCACATTTAAGTTGGTTAATGTTTGACTTGATACTTGGCCTAAACTTTCACCTGTCACTAATGATTGAATGCCCATGCGCTCTGCAACTTGTGCAGCAGCTCTCATCATCATACGTTTTAAAATAACACCCATATGACCGTTATCTATGTTCTCTAAGATTTCACCAACGACAGGTTCAAAGTCTATCGCGAAAAACTTAACTTTATGAGAAGCGCCGAACTTATTCCACAAGTAATAGCTCACTTGTTTTACGCCTAACTCATGTGCTGAACCACCTAAATTAAAAAAGCAATAGTGCGTACGAGAGCCTTTTTTAATCATTTGGTAACTAGCAACGCCTGAATCAAAGCCGCCAGACATTAACGATAATACATCTTCTTGCGTTGCTACAGGAAAGCCATTCATGCCTAAGTGGCGCTCAGTAACAATAAAGAGCTTATCTTTATTAATTTCTAATCGAATGGTCACTTCGGGTTTTTTTAACTTTACCTTTGCACTAGCAACTTGCTGATTCAAGCCACCACCTACGTATTGTTCAACATCTAATGAACTAAAATCATGCTTACCAACACGTTTTACACGGACACAAAAAGTTTTATTTTCTATAGATGTAGCAAGCACAGCCTGAGTCTTTTCATAAATACTATGAACATCTGTGTAATCAGTTTGTTGAACCTCGAGAAAAGCAGGCACCCCTGGAATACATTTAAGCGTTTCAATGAGTTTTAACCGATTTTCATCTGTATTATTAGCAGTATTCACTTCAATACTGTCCCAATTCATACAGGTAGTAATTTGGCTATCAACTCGACGTAAAACATTTTTAATGTTCGTTTCTAATATTTTAGTGAAACGTTTACGTACAGGACGCGATTTAATAGTGATTTCTGCTTGTAATTTAACAATAAACTTCATGAGTGTAGCCGCATAAAAAATAATGGCGCAGATTATACACGATCAAAAAGAGCTACCATAGTAGCTCTTAATAATACTTGCGTAATAAATGCACTTTTATTTAACTTTTATT
>JALZUE010000097.1 GCA_023301705.1 Alteromonadaceae bacterium
GGTCGCAGCGTAATCGGAATATCCATAAAGTTGTGAAAGACAAAAATTAAGTCCAAACCTAAATTTCGATGTTTGGTAAATAACTCTTGCTGCCACTTTTTAGGACTTTGTCCCATCCAGTCTCGTGCCTCATCAAAGATTACCAAACCGTTGCGCATGTGACCTTTAATAGATTTCAACACCAATTCATCATCCGTCTCGTCCGTAATGCGCCGAATGCCCTTGCGCCAATAATGCCGCTTTCCTGTGACGGGTAACTTTACTCCGTAAATCAATTCTTCCACGGTAATTTGCTCAAACTGTCGAAAAGCATGGGCTTCCGAGGGGTCGTGGATGAGGATGCGGCGGTCTTTTCCTTCTGCTTCGTTCTTTTCCAGGTAATGCTTCGCGAAGAGGGACAAAAACGAACTCTTCCCCATTGCCTTGTCGCCGATGACGGATGCGGTGATAAAATCTCTTTCATCTGGGTCTTTATAGTTTTTAAATTTCATAGTATGCGCTTTTAAAACTTCGTGTTGTATTGCATCTTATGAGAAAAAGCAGTTATCATATTTGACATGACTGGTAGAAGCAGCAAGAGACCCAAAATGTACATTGGATTGACTTCCTTTTTACTGACCGCCATTAAGTCCTCCGTCAATTCCTGAATATCAGTCCGCATATCCTCACTCATGTGAACCTTTTCCGAAAACCCAGAGCGTCGTTTCATAAATGACTCATAGAGTTCATTGAGTTTTTTCAACTCTTCGCGCTCTTTTTCTACTAATTTTGACGAATAAACCTTCTCCAACAAAATCGTGCGACGGGAGAAATCAGTTTCAGGCGTATTCAGCTTGTCATAAGTGAAAACCGAAATTAGACCTTGCATTTTATCGTACAAACGCACCCCCCATTTAGCAGTCATCGCTCGGCGTCGGGCTTTGCGCTCCAAATCTTCGGGACTCAATTCTTCAGATAGTTGCGCTTTTGTTTTATCCGAAAGAGCACCCGCCTTTCCGTCTGTGTCCTCTGGTTTTACCAATTGTATCGGTGCGGGCTTCTCATCGTATTCTTTCGGGTCGGGTTCAATGACTTGCGGCTTTTCCTTTTCGATAACGAGCGTTTCCGTCAGTTCCGTTGTCAACTCTTCCGTCGGGTCGGGGACTTCCACCTCGGGTACACGCGCGGTTGGCGTTTCCGCGATGCGCTGTGTGAGTAGCGAAGAAATGAGGTCGCTGTTACCGATTTCTTGCTCTTCGCTATTGTCCTTACTGATGCCCTCAGTGATTTCCTTTTCAGTCATGCTTGCTTATTTTTCCAATCTCAATTATTCAAATATTAAGCTTCTAATTCAGATACTTTAGCTTCCGCAGGCAGTAAACCCAACTTGTCAGCAAATTCCTGATAAGGCTTAAAATCAAATCCTTGATGCATCAGAATAGCCTGCAAATGTTGGAGCGACATGCCCGAAAATTGAGAAGAGTCAAAGCAAGATTGCAACAAAGTCCAAAAAGGCATACCACCCTTGCGAGCAGGGTTCATCATAAGCATTGCCGCTTCTTCCATGATTTTACCAAAGTCAATCTTAAACCTGCTTTCTAAATCCAAGTAAGCATTGACCTCCGTTTCCTTATCCAGTAAAGGTTGGAGCGCCACTAATAAACGACGCGCAGCATCACACAAAAAAGCGTGTTCCTGAGAAAGGCGTATCAAACGCTCCACATCACAAGTCGGTAACATTTCTAAAGCACCGCGACGAATGTGGTATTCCAAAACTTCATAACTACCCGATTTCTTCCACTGCAAGACTTCGGAAAGACTCACGGGGCGGTCAACTTCTGTGGCAGACATAACTTCTTCTGACTTGTCGTCAGGAACAATATAGAGTGGGGGAGGACTCTCGGATGAAGTCTCTGGAGCAGTTTCTTTTACGAGTGGTTTTTTCGGTGAAATTTGGTTATTTTGCTTGCTTATGGTTTTATCGTTTGGAACTGGTTTTTTCTTGCGCATATGGTTGAGTTTATGATGAAAAAGAAGCACAAATGTACTTGCTCAACTACCTTCTCGCAATACCTTGCGGTCGTCAACAGACAGCGGCCATACACTAATACACACCGAAATATTTTGAAAAATAATTTTGGACGATAGCTCGAAATTGAGCTTCGAAAGAGAAATCAGGAGAAAATTGTCCGAATAATATCACACGAAAGAACACACTATGAGCACTACCATATCGGGAGCAATCCCATTTCAGCAGCGCACTTTCAAACAGCCGCAGGTTCGGCTGTTGAAAGTGACGGCGAAGACGAAAGGTTCTTATGCATTTGAAGCTTTTGTTTTTGAAAAAGATAAACTGCGTCACTTTGAAGTGCGCTTTTTACCCAATCGTCCATATTTCGCGGTCAACTTTTTTACACCCGAACCGCCATTGAGTCCAGAAGACGAGGAGGTGATGATAGCAGGTAAAGTCATCGAAGACGTCGTTATGCGTCATCGCCCAGAATGGACTGGCAAAATTTCTATTTCAGAATTGACATTCAGTTTTATCGGACTACTCATCAATAATGAGACGATAAAAATTCCGAATGCTTCTCTAAAAGAGATTCAAGCGGAAATCAGTCGCATTTTTCTCAATACAGACATTGTAAAGAATGACAAAAAGGGGCGACCGTACTTCAGTAATGTGAGTTACGGGAAGTTTTGGTTGACGGACTTGGGAGTCATTGAAGAAGAGGACTATAAACGCTACAATTTGAGCATGAAGTAAAAGGGACAAAACGAAATCATCTACTTTAAATAAACACAATCATCTTTACTCATCATCGGGTCGGAGGACTCAAAATTAAAAGTCAAGAAAATTATGGATACACAGCCAAAATCAGTCAAAGAAAAAACAGAAGAAGAGTTGCTCGCCGACGCAGCACAAATGGAGAATTATACTGCCGAGCGCGAACAGGTCTTAGTCCAGGGCGAAGCCGCCAAATCCGAAATCGCTCGTCGCAAAGGTTACAATCTCAATCTCAAAGCCGCGAGAGACTTACAAGTCGAACGGACCGCTACCGAGGCGCTGAATTTTGCAGGACGTCGTCAGTTACCCGTCGAACGCAATGTCGTTCTTTTGGCGGTTACAATTGATAATAATCATGCGGTGGACGGAGAGCAGATGCTGGATGAGGCAAGTTTGCGTGATTTGGTACGCGAAAAGCTCAATGAGCGTTTACCGAAAGGAACGAAGGTTGCTGCTTTTGGTTTGCAGGAAAGCAAGAAGGAAAACTTGACTTTCTTCCAAAACTGTCACCGATACTTTTTTGACGCATTAGTGCGCAAGAATAAGACGGAAGCAGCGGTTATTCAGCGGAGTAGTAGCCAGCCGTTTGTGTTTAATGCGCAACGGTATTTGGCGGAGGTGGAAAAAGATTAGGATTTTAGTGTAAATATTGCTTTATGTTGAGCCTCGGTCTTTGGACTGGGGCTTTTTATTGTCTATATTAGACTTTATGAATAAGATTTGAGCGGCTTTAAACTTGTTCTTTTGCCCTTATTTTCCCTTTAAAATCAGTCAAAGTATCGTACATTGAACTGAAAAAGAAATATAAGCGAAAAGATGAAAAAGTCTTAAATTAGTACAACGATAGAACAGAAAAAGCGATAAGTATCTGGTGCTTAGACACCGTTGTTGATGATAACTTCTGTTTTATCACTTGTTGAACAAAGTCGGACAGTTTAATTGAACCTCGAGTTCGTGTTACGATAATAGATGTTTTCAACAAGATTTAACTAATCTAATTCATCTGATTATGAGTAATTTCACCCAATTCTGTGGCATCGATGTCAGTAAAGACACTTTAGACTATTGTTTTTTACCTTGTACTGGAGGAAATCCAAATACAATTCCTGTACACCAGATTACAAATACAATGTCTGCTGTCAATCAAGACTTTAGTTGTGCCACATACAAAAACACACTATTCGTTCTTGAAGCAACGGGAACTTATAGCGCTAAAGCCTTATCAGCTTTAACGAAAATGGGACATTCCATTTTCTTAGTACATCCTTATAAGAGCAAATGCTATATGGCAGCTCAAGGAGTCACTAATAAAAATGATAGACAAGCTGCTTTTTCCTTAGCCCACATGGGACGAGGAATGGATGTTCGTCTTTACAAAGCACCCTCAGAGGAAATGCAAAAACGTAAGCAAATACTAAGCGTTATTACCGCTTTACAAAAGCAGGAACGTATGCTCGGCAATCAAATTCATGCTTTAGAGCAGTATCCAGTAATTTCTGTGGAAGCTTTGAATGCATTGCAACAAGCATTAAATGTTGTACAGCAACAACTTGTTCCTTTAAAACAACAGCTCTCTCAGGCGACAAATGATGTAATATTTAATCAAAAGAAGAAATTTGCTACATCTGTCATCGGTATTGGTGATAAAACCGCCGAAGCTTTACTTTTAGCAACTAATAATTTAGAAACTTTTGACCATTCTGGACAGGTCTCTAAATTTTTAGGACTCGTCACCTGGTCTCATGACTCAGGAACAAGTGTTGCTAAAAAAGGCGGCATCACTAAGTTTGGAGATAGTTACGTTCGAAGTTTATTATACATGTGCACACGAAGTGCTATCAGGTATAACAAGGCTTGTAGCGAACTATATCTGCGCTTACGAAAGAATAATAAACCTCATAAACTTGCTGCTGTAGCAGTAATGAATAAGTTGATAAAGCAATTCTTTGCTTGTGTTAAACAAGAAGTATTGTTTGATAACGAACATCATTTAAAAAATTCAAAAAATAAAGAGTAAACTTTTTCACTCTTTTGCTTGCATTTTAACACAGTTTATCAACAATTATCCTTCTTTAAAAAGAAAATTAAGAACAAAATAACGGCGTTTAAATCTCACTCAACCTCATTCATAAAGTCTATTAAAATTGTGATAGTTAGCTTTTATTTTTTTCTTCGTACTCCCATTCAATTTCTTGTATGTTTGCATCAGAATATTTTACCTTTTGCGCAAGTTCTCTCAATTCTTTGTCATCGTTGTAAGCCATTAATAATTCATCGCTTATTTTGAGTAACTGAGCATAAGAAAGAGCTAACCGATTTCGCAGTTCTTTAAATCTTTCTTTAGAGATTGTACCGTTCCTTTCTTCGAGTCTTTCGAATTTCCAATCGAAATCATCCTTTATTAATTCAAATTCAGTTTGTTCTTGATTGGTAGGCTTGAATCCTAAGCTTTTCGCAACTTTCTTTGAATTATTATAATTTAGTTCGCCTATTTCAGGGTCAATTGTTATTCGTTGCATTTTTCTTTCGTCATAGTCGTCATAAAAGAGGTAAGGAATAATTACTTCTTGTAGTGATTTTGTCAAATGCCCTTTTTTCCTTTCTTCTTCCAAAATGTACCAATGCAAATCTCTATACATGTCAAGTACTGCACCGACATATTTATTATCATCATTTTTGATGAAGAAAAATTTATAAGAATGAATATCAGTCATTGATTCAGGCTCTTTTTCCCAAACTTTTGCCACTTCGACCAAATCATTTATTTCCCGCAGAAAGATTGTCTCTTTATGCTCTTTATTATTTAATCTGTCGATATATCTTTTAATTTCTTCTTTTCGCATTTTTTCTGTTTTTAGGTAGCCTTTTGGATTAAAGTGAAGAAGGTGGTCGCTATAATGACCACCTTTTCATAAAATTTCCCAAAAGTTAATTAAATTTTTCTGATTGTCTATTTTACTCTACTTGCTGCTGTTTGATGAGCATTAGAGTTAATTATCAAACTGCCACAACTCCAATCCCTCAATCACCCCAACCAATTTATCCGCATATTTCGGGTCAGTAGCATAACCTGCCTTACTCAATTCCCGTGCCCAACCTTTATAGTCCGTCACTTCAAGTTCAAAGCATTTCCGATATCGTTTTTTCTGCAAAAAATCCGAGTGACTTCGGAAGCTTGCCCATACACTAATATATATCCGAAAAAAGTCCTTATGGTGGTCATCTGAGTAATTGGAACAATGTCCTTTTTTGCACCTTTTAGAAAAGCACTTGATACCAAAGTGATTGTTATTCGCTTTGGCAAGACCGCTGCAACCCGCATCACTCTCCAGGAGACCTTGAGCTAAGGTGATACTCGCAGGTATTCCAAATTTCTCTTTTTCAGCCAGAGCGACGCGGACATAGCGTTCCACATACTTTTCGCAAGTCAAGCGCATAGATGCAATGTCATTTTCAGGGATACCGCGTTTGAGTAGTGCATCAGGTGCTAAGATTGAAGAAATATGATAGACCTTCTTTGCTACTTTCTTAGGTGTACCTTTTGTGAGTTGATTTTTAATTAAAGTAGCAGACATCGGTTTTACAGCCGATTCATCGGTAGCTTGACGGATGTTCATTTGGAGGGGTATCGCCGTATTTTGAGAGATATCATCTTCATGAATACAAAAGAACAGAAAAGTCAGACAAGTGATGCTGATTGCAAAAAGAGTTCTTCTGCCGATTTCAAAGTGCTGTAAACGTAATGGAATGTGTGGTGTTAATTTCATGGTAGAAAGTTTGCCATCCGTAGTGTTTATCGTTTCTACAGACGATTGTTAATGATAAAATGAGGGGTATTAATGGGCATAGCTCCGCCTGTTCATCATCTGTCAGGAGATGAGGAAAAGATGGTATTTTGCCTTATTTAAATTTGCTTATTCTTTAGTTTGGCTTTAATGAAAATCCAGTAAACATCGGTTTCACAGCGTACTGTATATTGCACCGTTCTGCGTTCCGTACCTGTTCCGTTCCTGCATCGCACCACATCTGGTATCTTATCCGCTGTCAGCACTTATCTGCTGTCAGCACTTATCCGCACTTACTAAGTGCAGAGGATAGTGCATCACTTTTACATCAATTAGTCGAAAACCCAATAAACATCGGTTTCACAGCCTGTTACATATCTCACCGTTCCGCGTTCCGCACCTGTTCCATTCCTGCATCGCACCGCATCTGGTATCTTATCCGCTGTCTGCACTTATCCGCACTTATTAAGTGCAGAGGGTAGTGCATCACTTTTACATCAAGTAGTCGAAAACCCAGTAAACATCGGTTTCACAGCGTACTGCATATTGCACCGTTCCGCGTTCCGTACCTGTTCCGTTCCTGCATCGCACCACATCTGATATCTTATCCGCTGTCAGCACTTATCTGTTGTCAGCACTTATCCGCACTTATAAGTGCAGAGGATTTAGCATCACTTTCACATCAATTAGTCGAAAACCCAATAAACATCGGTTTTACAGCCTACTGTATATCGTATCGTTCCGCGCTCCGCACCTGTTCCGTTCCTGCATCGCACCGCATCTGGTATCTTATCCGCTGTCTGCACTTATCCGCACTTATAAGTGCAGAGGATTTAGCATCACCTATACATCAATTATTCGAAAACCCAGTAAACATCGGTTTCACAGCGTGCCGCGTATCGCACCTTTCCGCGTTCCGCACCTGTTCCATTCCTGCATCGCACCGCATCTGGTATCTTATCCGCTGTCAGCACTTATCTGCACTTATAAGTGCAGAGGATTGTGCATCACTTTTATATCAAGTAGTCGAAAACCCAGTAAACATCGGTTTCACAGCGTGCTGCGTATTGCACCGTTCCGCGTTCCGCACCTGTTCCGTTTCTGTATTACACCGCATCGGGTGTCTTATCCGCTGTCAGCACTTATCCGCACTTATAAGTGCAGAGGATTTTGCATCACTTATATATCAAGTAGTCAAAAACCCAATAAACATCGGTTTCACAGCCTGTTACATATTGCACCGTTCCGCGTTCCGCACCTACACCACATCGCTGTACATCACATCGCTGTACATCACATCTGTATCAAAATCTCAAAACTCAACAAACATCGGTTTCACAGCTTTCCGTCTTCTCCTCAAAAATATCCATAGTAAACAACTGCGAATACGTAAACACAATAAAAGCGATAACTCCCGAAGCGGTCACTTGTGCAATCAAAGTCGTCCCGTAATCCACGGTTAACCCAAAATCCTCCCATACCCGATAATAGAGCAGATTTAACCAGAAGGCTAAAAAACCAAATGTCTTGAGCGTTTCTTGCTTACCCTTGTGAACCGTTAGCAACAAAGCGGTTAACTCCGTTACCCCACCAAACAGGTAAGCACCAAACTGTCCCGCTGTCGGGTCAGACTTAACCGCTAAACGATGAAAGAATATCGCCGTATGGTTTACCTGAATCCCAATCGCAACAATCAAAACTAAGAACACAAAATATTCACTTCGCAGATACATCGGCAGCTGCGTCAAAAAATCCATTAAAAGCCGTATAATCGGTTCTCCAGCCTTTTTGACATCCAGAGAAAATGTGTTTTTCGTTGATGCAAGTTCGGTTAAGTATGGTTTAGTCGGGTTACCTGTATTCGCTTCACTTACCCCAACTTCTGTATGCGTGTCAACAGCAGGTAAACCAGTGTCTTCACCCTGAATACTCGCGGGTAAGTCTGTCTTCGCTTGGTAAACATGCATACCGCTCGGTTTACCCGTCGTATACGTTTGTTTACACGATGTATACGCGTCTTCCAATTTGGGTATACTTTCGTCTGCAGGCGTATACATCGGGTCATCGAACTTACCCAAATGGGTTAAGAGCTGGTTCACCTTAACCAACTGCCCGTTTTTCAAAGTCAAGCGATACGCTTTCAAAACCTGCACTACAACCGCCTTCGGTATCGCCGCTCCCAAATCAGGCACATCCAACCACTCTAAACCCAAACGCTGCACCTTCTCTTTCAACTTCTGATGCGTACTCAATTCTATATACTTATAGATAGATAGGGTGGAGTAGTAAAGTTCGCCGTCAAATTCCTTGGTTTTGATGTCCATGATTTTCAATATCTATTAGTCTATGGAGAAGGCTGTTTTTCTACTGTATTTTTCGTCGTAAAAATCCTACTTCGTCTCAAATGCGTTTTAGTCCGTTTCAAATACACATCAATCCGTATTCATTTGTATTTATCCGCATTAAAACGAATTATCCTCGAAAATGCCATTAGTGTATCTATCTATGGAGAAAGCCGAATCTTCCCCTTTTCCATTCACCTTGTCACGTATACGCCTAATTCTGGTAAATCAAATCGCTTACTCGCATGAATCTTCTTTTTAAACTCAGCATTGACACAGGTCACCCGCCCCTTTGCACTCATCCGTGCTAACTCATGTTTTTTCTCGCCGTGATAAATGATAACCCGATTGTAGGTATCCTGAAATATTCCCTCCGTCAGCTGCAAAACCAAACTGCGCAAAGCGACATCAAAATCTTTCTTTTGGGTAGCGGGGTCATAATCTATGCTATAGATGTAAGAATTAGGTTTCTCCTTTTTTGCTTTCATCTCCTCCTTGTAAGCTCTTTTGTAAATCACCAATGCTGTCAAAAGACTCTTAGAATAGGGCGTACTTTCCGACTTAAAAATTAAATAACTTTCATAAGACATCTCCACCTGCCCAGGCACCCAAACCGATAGACATTGACCCGTCGGCTGATGAAAAAGCATCGCACGTTTGTACCGCGCATAGCAAGACCCATGCAAAACCCGTCGCTTCAAAGCTTTCAACTCATAATCATCGCTATATTGATTATTAGAGTAATAACACATGCTTTCTCTCGGCATCACAAATGCAGGCAAAAACTCCACATACAAGCGATAAACACTCGTATCCTTCCCAACTTTCTTGCTCTTTCTGCTTTTTCGCTTAACGGGCTTTTGCACTTGCCCGAGGGGTATCTGCTGCTGGTTTGGTACTTGTGTTTGACCTTGAATTACGTTCATAATTTCTTTTTTTGATTTTGTAAATTTCTTGTAGTGTCAGTACCTGTCCTCGTTTTCCTTTTTCTGCTGTCTGCTGTAAAATGATATTTACCTTCTCCATAAAACTATTGATAATCCAGTTTTTACGCGTCACATTAATACCCGCCTCTTCACAAAACAAGCGTAAACTCTTAGCCGCCGACCGTGCTGCCGCTGCCGCCCCGTGAAAACCCTTGCGTAGCTTTTTCGCAAAAGATGAAAAGAGTAATTCCGCTTTCACCGTCGCATATTGCCAGTTCAAAAGTTGACGGTCTTTCTCCGCGTAGAGCGCCAAACGTTTGCGCTCCTTTGGAATCCACTCCTCAATCACATGAAATAAAGTCCCGCTTTTGTATACGCCGTCCACCCGCAACCAAGTCAAAATATCGTAGACATAGCGTTCTTCCTGAGCTGCCAGCCAATTCTTCGTCAAACTTATCGCTCGTGTGATAAGCTGAAAATTCTCAAAAAGCGACCCTCCCAAGCGCTTCAAATGCAACATCAAGAGCGTTTTTGCCTGAACTTCCTTCATCTGCACCGCCGCATCCGAAAAGTGCGGATAAATCTGACCACGCACCTGCGCAAACAGCAACATCGTGAAATAATCCAAATCGTTTTGCGGCAAACGACTCACGAACCGCTGTTCAAAATTGATTCGTTCTCGATAGTTTTCCTCACGGCCTGCGCCGCCGCCCGGAATGAATCTTTCCAATTCATTGACCACAAAACTTGGAACTTCACGGGGAGGGTAAGACTTGCCGGCTTTGTCTCCGATTTGTTTCCTTTCTTCTGACGGAACGGAAGAAAAACAAGAAGGCAGCTCTGCTGCACCTTTTCCACTCTTATTTTGATTTCTTTTTAAAGTTTCTAAAGAATCTTTTAGGGATTGTCCCAAATTTTGTGTTTTTCCATGGCTAAGTCCTTGATTCTCAATAGGCGAAAAATGGTCCGTTTCAGGGGCGATTTCGGGTTTGTCAACAGACATCACAACTTCTCTGACCCAGTACAAAACCTCCTTGTTGATGAAGAGCAACATATCTCCGCGCCCCTTATCCGTGACCTTTTTTACCGTGCTAACATTCCCGTCTTTATCTTTAATCTGCTGTGTCACGCGACTTGTATTGAGCTTACGCTTAATGATACCACAGCCCATTAAGCGACCGATGTAAGAGCCGATAGTATTCTTAGAATAAAAACAATCTAACATCGTGCGCAGCTGACCCCGATTGGTCGCCACGGGAATACAATCAATCTTATCCGACAAATAATAGTAGTAATCCGCAGGAGACTCCACCCGCAGTCGCTCCATTTCCAAAGACATCAAATGCAATAATATTTTAGCCACCCACGACTCCCCACTCCGCAAACGACCTTTACAAGAAGGTAGCGAAAGATTGTGCTTGCGGATAAATTCAGCCACACCAAAGCGATGCGAAGCACCCAAATCTACCAAATCCCAGAATGACCATTGCTTGGCATCGGTTAACTCGGCAGCGGGTAAAAAAGCCGCAAAACTGCTGGCTTGTAATTGCAAAGTCATATATCTATTAGTGTATGAATATTTTGAAAAAGACAACAAAAGGGTAGGGGTATCCGAGGGGAATTAACCCCTTACCCTTTGTTGCTGAGAAATAAACTGTGCATAAAATTTGTAAAAATGTATGTTCCGAATGACCTCTAAGAATCTAAGTCATAGTATGTTTTCCTACCCTCAAAGACTTGCATGACCGCATTGGCAATCACACGCACCTGAAGAGCTGCTTTTTTTTCGTCTAAATCAACCTCATAAAGCTGATGTTCGACCCTCTCCCAATCTTTCTGTGCTTGTGACAAAATACCTTCTAAAGACACTTCTTTAGCATAGAAAAGTTGAGCCGTACCGTGTGGCAATTCATTTTCAACATAAATGCGATAACTATTGAAATAATTATTCAAAGCCGTCACAAACTCACTCACCGAGAGGTCTTCGTGACGCAGACGGTATTTAAGTTGTTTAAATTTCGGTTTCAATTGTTCTAACCGACGCTGCAAGAGATTGTAATTTAATAATTTTTTTCCTTGTGGTGATTTTTTCAAGGATGCAGTTTCTATTTCCATAGTAAAGTTGAGTGAAAAATTAAAGTCAAGTAAAATCGAAATTTCTTCCGAAATCACAATGTTAGGTCAGTCCGCAACGTGGCGATTAAACCACGGCGGAAACCTGATAATAAATGGCAATACTTGCCGGCTTTTGTCCTTCAGAGGGAGTCGAACCCTGAAACAAAGTGATTTGACACTTTTGATGCTCGCCGTCCGAGCCTGAAACGCAGAGTGAAATAGCGGTTAAACGGGACGCGCCCGTCTAACCACACAAATTATAATCCCATGAACATAATTCTTTGATAATCGCTTCGTCAGCGCATAAATCTCCCGTTTCATCCACCTCTCAATTGAGCGGATAAACTAAAAGCAAAATAGCTTCAGAAGCGATTATCTATGTGTTAAGTGTATTAAATGTAAGATGTTCTCCTATTGTGTGTATTGGCAAATTAAAATTACTTTATCAATTTTATCTAAAGTGAAAAAATTGGAAAAGTAAAGTCTATTTCTGCGATTCTGACTGAGAATTATGCATCCTCAATTCAGGGTGAAATAAGTCTTCTAAGTGGATTTCTCCCGAGAAGCCTACTTCTTTTTGCTCGCGGTACTTCGTATTAAACCATTTCAATACCGTCAATAAAGCAGCCGCAGGCATTTCTGTGCGCTCCTCTTTTTCGATAATCAGCCAGCGTTTAATCGAAGTCTCTGGATAACCTTTGCGTTTCAAATGATTGATAAGCTCCGTTTTCCTTTTCTTCAACCTACTTTCCGCACCCGATAAGGTAGAAAGTCTGGCGATAATGGTATATTTGTATGCGCTCGTTTGAAAAATGAGCGGTAGGTTTCTCATAAAGTGTGGAACGTATAATTGATTATTTTTTGATTCTGACTTTTTTATTTAAAAGTAAATAAGTCATCTGTTTTAAGATAAAATAATACTCACTTTAGGAGATAATCGTAAAAATGTATCTATATGCCCGTCAGTTTTTCTTATTTTGCACCTTATTACCAGTCGCAGTGCAAATATAGTATCTTATTTTATAAATTAGTAATTTTTTATT
>JALZUE010000098.1 GCA_023301705.1 Alteromonadaceae bacterium
AGGGAAGTGGCGGAGATGAAGGGATTCGAACCCTCGATACCCTTTTGAGGTATACTCCCTTAGCAGGGGAGCGCCTTCGACCACTCGGCCACATCTCCGAGCGGGGCAATGGCTTGATTTTACTAGCTTTTCAAGCCTTTTTTTCAATATTTTCAATATTAGTTTTAGGCATCATGTGACCTCTTACGGGCCGTTATGGCTTTAAATTGGCACACTTTTGACACAGTCGCCCGGAGGGCGGCCGCGCGCAGGGGATTTAACCACCATCTAGGCCAGCGGCCGTTGCCTGCGCGATCGCACAAGGTAATTTAGTTTGGCCTTAGCGCCGCTCTAAGGGAGTTTTAACGGGTTTTTATGCTGGGGGGCTTGGGTTTAGGTAATTTTAGTAATCACGCAAATATCGAAATCTAAGTAATTGAAATAATTCGATTTTACAGGTTACTATAAAGAGTAATAATAGAGTTACTATATTACTTTTTTAAGGGTAATTATTTGAAACGAGAAAATATAACAATCTCAATAACTTAGAAACGCATAACCTTTTTGATAACCCTGGAATTACCCTAAAGAGTAACCAATAAAACATAACAAAAACAATAACTTATATTTTAGACACAAAATAGATTACTAAAATTACCGTTTTCCGAGTGCATACCAAAAAAACCTGCCAATATCGCCGCCGCTAATTTGAAGCGCAACAATCCAAAAAAATACGCATATGTGAATTTTGCAGAATTATTAATCAGCTAAAAAAGAAGCGTTTTAAGCCATTTCTAGGCCGTTTTAGTGTCTAAGGCATCGTTTAAAGGATATTTTACTAAACTTCGCCCAGCCTAGCGCATAACGTCCAAGGTGCAGAAAAAACGCCCTATTAACACCGCGCGGGAGGGGGGGGAGATTTCGGAAGCCCATATATTGAGAACGTCGCGCCCAAATAGAGAAATATGCAATAATTGCACATTGCTCGCAGACATAAAAAAACCGACGCGCTGGCATCGGGTGGATTCGGTTTGATTTGGATAGTGAGCGGCTAGATCAGCTTATTTGTCAAATATGCGACAATGGCAAAAATGATGAGTGCATAGAGAAAACAGCCGCCGTATAGCTCGAACCCCTCTTTCGCAGGATGGCTTTGACCACAATTAGGACAGGTCGCCGCATCTTTCGCGACAGAGTGAGTACAGGACTTGCAAGGGTGTAGGTCGGACATAAAATATTTATAATTAAAACAGAATGAGATGCAAAGCTAATCGGCACGCTTAAGTCCGCGCTTTATCAAGATGCGAATGGCTTGAGCCTGTGTTTTAATCTTATGTTCTTTCTGGAACGCCGCAATTTTGTCCCATTCCGCGAGAGGAAAAGAGAGAATTTTTCGAATGGATTTGTTGGGATTTATGGCCATAAAAAAGAGATATCACTTTTTGATTGACAAAAGCAATTAAAAAACTTTAATAAGTGATATCACTAAACAAGCCCCGCAAGTGCATCATCACTCGCGAGGCTCTAACAAACTGACCACAAGGAGGCCCGAATGCCTGAGTCACAAGATAATGCTGCATCTGACGCAGCGCAAGCCCATGCGCGCGATTTTAACCTACTCGACTTTTCAAAACAAAAAGAAGTTATCTTAGATTATCTTGATGATACGCCTGGCGGCGATCGCTTAGATAGCCACACGGTCGAGCGCATTTTTGATCCGTTATTCTCTCAAATCCGGCGACTCTATTGCTTGGCTCAATATCAAACTTGCCCTGATGGTGCATCGGAGCCTGACGCCGCGCCGCTGATTCATGATGCTATTACTGAATTGCGCGAAACATTATCGTCCGTTGATGTAAAACACTTTAGCGGCGATTTGGGGTTCAGTTAGAAAACCATATTCCCGACGTTAGGAAAATGGTCATAAAAAAAGCCAGATGCGCGGGGCATCTGGCTTATTGCTGTAATGTTTGAAAGTTTATTCAATGCTGGCCGCGATAGGCGTGTCGACCGGATAATAAACCGGCTTACTTTCGAACGTCGTTACAATCGCGCAGCCTGACCGCGCCGCAAGTTGATTAAGATTTACGCCGTCTTTATAGAGAATAAAAAGCCAGCGGCCGCTATATTTATCGCTTTTCACACTTTTCACCACGATTTTAATTGGTTCGTAAAATTCATGATAGGTCGCTTTTCTTGGAAATTCTTGATCACTGCCAAGCCAATCGACCATTAAATCGCGGCATTTAAAACCACGATCAACATGGGATGCCGATCGGCCGCCCTTGCGCGTGATTTCGAAACCATCAATCGCAAAATATCGAAACCCAAATTCGCGAAACGAATTAAAACCTAAATCGACTTGACCTTTGACCGTATCAACATCGCGAATGCTTTCAATATATGCCCAATAAGTATAAGCTGGCTCGGTCGGTCCGGCAACGTCGCCAGGCCTGGGATCGGCATATCCTGGGAGCGGAATTTGATCCAGCCCTACCCGTTCTAACTCTGTTTTTCTAATACTCGAATTTGATTGCGCGCTTGCCGGTATAGCAAAGCAGCAAATCGAAAAGGCGAAAAACAATATAGATGATATATTTCTAAATAGCTTCATAGTCTCAGTCTCCGTTATTTTTTGGCTTCGATTTCGAAGTCAAAGGGTTTAAATTTGATGATTTCGTCGCCGGCCCATTCGTTTAATTCTTCGAATCTAGATTGGAGCGGTTTTATTTCGCTTATCGAAAACGCCTTGCGGGCATTCTCGATTGACCCGAAGCCGCCCGAATTGCTGGGAACAACGCCGATTAATTGAGGCGGGACACGATGCGCCGCGAGTACGTCGTCGCGCGTAACATTTTTGATATTGAAAAATTGATCCTTAGCCTGGGCCTCGGCTAAGTGAATAATTTTAAGGCCGTCTTTATCGCCATTTGGCGCATTTATGAAAAGCGAGCGGAAATTGCCTGGGCCTTTTGATCCAGCTATATTTTTTTCTAAAGCTTCGACATCTTCCTCGTTAAACGAAGGATCGGTCAAATACATAATATAACCGGCATGCGCGCCGTTCTGATAATATTTGCGCCTAAACAAAGTCGCGCTTTCATTAAGCCATGCCGCATGCAGCGCCGCGCTATAATCCGGAACGCCGTAAACCTCTTGATTTATATCTGGCTCTAGTAAATGCCAAATGCGCCCGCGCTTAAAGGCGTGCATATCCTGGCCGCCTTTTTTTATGAAACCATATTCGCCGGATTTATGCCGGCGCGTTAGTTTTGCAAGCGAGGGTTTAAAGCCCATGCGGCCGCCGCGAACGCTGCGAATTTCTTCTAAGTAAGAATTACCGAAAACCAGATAATCGAGCGCCAGGCGCGAAAAGTCGCCGCGCTTTAAATGTTCATGCTCAATAAAATGTGAAACTAACGTATTGCGTTTAAGTTTAATCGCGCTTGCGTGATGCGGGCTAGAATTAAGGGACTCCGATAATCCCTGGGCTGGAATAGGCAAATCATAATAATCATTATGTGAAGGCTCAAGATATCCGATGGCCGTCCGGCGCGTCATGGATGGATCGGGATCGCCAAAGCTAAACATTCTCGGCTTTATTGCTTCGCTATCGCCGGCCGCCTCGGTTTTAAGATTCTTATCAGATTTTAATTTGACCATGTTATAGACCCTTTTTTACGGCCGCCAATATTTTCGGAGGCTTGGATTTCAATTTCATCAAGTGCGTTAAACAGCGCCCAGGCAATATCCGCGTGACCCGTTTCGCTAGTGCGTCCGGCCGAATAAGTAATATGTCGGCTGTTAGCGGTTTGGCTGCGATGAATAGAAAGCAACGACGCGACCAAATCTGACCATCCCGCATCCCATTTTATGCGGCGGTTTTGAATTAGATGCTGGCCTTTAATGACCATGCGAGTCTTACTTTCGACGGAATAAATAATTTTTCGGGTTTTAGGGAAAAACTGTTTTACTAATTCGTAAACGCCTAAGCCCATGCCCGACGCATCGATATTAATCGATTGAACATTATAGCTTTCCGTTATGGCTTTAATATTTTTCGCCTGGGCGTCGAATGATATGTTTTTCCAGCTATATTTTTTAATGATCCGGAATTGACCGCCCTTAACAGTTGGCGGCGCGACAATAACCAGACTAGCGTTATCAATCGAGCGCGAAGGATCGTAACCAATCCAAACCGGTAAATCACCCAAAGGCCGCGCGCGTTCTGGCGCGAAATCTTTCCAAACGTCCCAGGCGTCGACCTGACAATTTTGCAATTCTTTAAGGCTAAATATCGAGGCCGCCGCGTCGATGAATTCGCACATAAGCAAGTTTTTATATTCTTGCGTCGAATATTCGCCTTTTAATGTCTCGATGTCGAATAGCGTACAGCCGCCCGCGACCGCATCTTCGACCGTAACCATTTGTCGCCATTGACCGTCGGCGCAGACTTTGCCGTCTTTTAGATTTTTATGGCTTAAATCAAATTTAGCAATTTGATCCTTTGGGCGGCCTTTGTTAAACAGCTTTCCAGACCAAAACGGGTAAGCGTCATGATCTAAGGTCGACGGCGTCGAAATATAGGTTTGTCGCCATTTTTTGTGCATCGCCATGCCCGACGCAACTTTACGCAATACCTGGAATTTATGAACCCAAAAATATTCATCAAAATATAAATGCCCATGATAACTTTGTGCCGTTTTGCTATTTGTTCCCAGGAAATAAAGCTTTGCGCCGTTCGCGAGTTTAATGGGATCGCCTTTAAGCTCAACGCCGGTTACGTCGCGAACAAAGTCGATAATATAATCTTTGAAAACATGCGCTTGACTTTTTGAGGCCGAAATAAAAATTTGATTATCGCCAGTTAGCAGCGCATCGATAAAAGCCTCGCGCGCAAAATACCATGTCGCGCCGATCTGGCGAGATTTAAGAATATTACGAATGCGATGTTTTTTGGCTTGTTCCCAGGTTTTCTGATAATCGAAAAGACTATCATTATAGGCCTCGATTAATTGCTCGACTTGTTCCTCTGTAAAAGCGTTTTTGCCCTTGGCGGGCTTGCCTCGCTTTTTTAATTTGGGGTTTAAATCGCTTGGCGCGCCGCCATTTTCAAACTTTTGAATTCGGGCGGTGCGTTCTAATAATTTGCCCAGGCTATCAATCTCTTTAAAATCATGGTCGGTTTTTTCTGGCTTTGCAATCAACTGAACTAAGCGCGCATGCGAACATGTTTTAATGCGCTTTGCGATGCTGGCGTCGTCCCAGGCGTCGCGGCGTTTCCAGCTATCAATCGTCTGATAAGGCGTTTTAAGCTTTTCCGAAATTTCGGTCACTTTAAACCCTTGCCAATAGAGGCTGGCCGCTTCATGGCGTAATGTCATATCAATTAGCATTGCCGGTTTATTAGGGCCGGACATTATAATCGCGCATGTTCTTTCGGTGTAGTTTTCGCGATATTGCACCGGCGACTATTGAAAATGACGACCGGATAGGGATTTATTCGGGGCATGAAAACACCCGCTCTTATTTCCCGTTATTTCCGCATTGCTACATCTGGCCCGACGGTCGACAAACGCGAAATTAGCGCCGATGATCTGATAGATATGGCCGCGAACTATGATGCTGATGAATATACCGCGAGTATAAACATAGAGCATATTCGCGGCATTTCCCCTTGGTCGGCATTTGGATCACTTGGAACGGTTGCCGCTCTTAAAACTAAAAAAGACGCTAAAGGCCGAACCCAACTATTAGCCCAAGTAATCCCGACGCCGTACATGATCCAGCTTAAAGACGCGGGGCAAAAACTTTTTTCATCAATGGAAATTCAGCCGGATTTTGCGGGCAGCGGCAAACCTTATCTTGTTGGCCTGGCCGTAACAGATACGCCGGCGTCGTTAGGCGTCGAGGCAATGCAATTTTCTGCCAAGCAGAAAGACGGCCCAGCCGTCGACGATCGTTTCCGCAACAATTTATTTACCTCTCATTTAGAAATCAAAGGCTTTAAGATGAAAACTAAAGAAACCTCGCAAACGCCGGTAAAAACGCCAGCGGAAATCGCAGCCGAAGGCGGCGCGCCGACAAATGAACTTAGTTTCGCGGATAAATTTAAAGCGCGTTTCGCTAAAAAAGAAACCACGGACTCCGAAAATTTTGGCGCAATCGAAACGGCTATGCTTGAACTAGCCGATAAATTTACATCGCTTGAAACTGAACACGGCGCGCTTGTCAAAAAATTCGAGGCGTCCGAAGCGGCAAATAAAGCCCAGGGCGAAGAGATTACAAAGCTATCGGCGGCCCTGGATGGCATGCCAGAGGGCGGCGCGCGTCCCGAAGCAACACCCGCCGAAGGTGAAAACCAAACAGACTGCTAGGCGTTTAATTTAGCCGCCCTTCCCTCGATATATATTTTACAGGACACCCAAAAATATGAAAAATACAACCCGCGCAAAATTTAACGCATACCGCGATAGAATTTTAACTCTTAATGGAGCGCCAGCCGGATCGGCGGCCTTCTCTATTGATCCTACAATCGAGCAAAAGCTTGAAAACCGAATTCGCGAAAATGCTGATTTCCTTAAAAAAATTAACATTATGGGCGTGTCTGAATTAGAGGGCGAAAAGCTTGGCCTCGATGTTTCCGGCCCATTTGCGAGCCGCACAGATACCGATAAGGCGCGCCGTATGCCGACTCAAGTCGGGCAAGGCCTAGACAGTACAAAATACCGCTGCGAAAAAACCGATTTTGATAGCTTTATCAAATATAATACTATCGATAGCTGGGCAAAATTTCCAGACTTTCAAAAGCGATGCACTGACGCTGTAACCCGCCAAATCGCGCGAGATCGTCTTATGATCGGCTTTAACGGAACCTCGGTAGCAAAAACAACTGACCGTACCGAAAACCCTCTTTTAGAAGATGTCAATATCGGCTGGCTTACAAAGCAAAATACGGAAAAGCCGGCATCTGTTATGAACGGTGTTAAAATCGGCAAGGGCGGCGACTTTAAAAATATCGACGCGGCTGTTTACGCTGCGCGCCATGAATTTATAGCGCCCTGGAACCGTAACGACACTTCGCTCGTTGTTATTATGGGCAGCGGTCTTTTAGTTGATCGCAATGTCGCGGCCATAGAAGAAAATTCAGCAGCAACAGAACGCGCAGCGCTTCAAACGCTTATTGCAAGCCAGCTTGTCGGAACTTTGCGTCCTCACTTTGTGCCGTTTTTCCCAGCCAATGCAATGCTGATTACATCGCTGGATAATCTTTCAATCTATTATCAAGAAGGCTCGCGCCGCCGTCACATTAAGGACGTTCCCGAGTGGGATCGCATCGAAGATTATCAGAGCGTAAACGAGTCCTATATTGTCGAAGATGTCGACAAAGCAACAGTCCTTACAGGCATCACGTTAGGCGATTTCGAACCCGAAGCCGCTTAAGCCAATATAGGCAATTAATTTAAAAAGCCGCCGGCCATTATTTTCGGCGGCTTTTATTTTTCATTCTTTTTTTTAGGCCAGGGAGGCAAACAAAATGAACGTATTTAAAAAACATAGGCAACAGGTCGAAGCAACAGCAGCGGCCGAAGCTAAAGCCGAAGGCGGCGCGGCGCCGTCTAGTGTTGGCGAGCAAATGGCCGCCCAAATGCGCGCGCATAAAGCCGAACTAAAAGGCATCCAGAGTCATAAATCAAAAGCCGAATTAAAGGCTAAAATTCTACCCGATTATTATGCTTATGTTGACGGCGTTATCGATGCTGAAAACGCCGTTCAAGACGATACTGTCATGACGGCGATGATTTGGGGCATCGATGCCGGCGAATATGATTTCGCGATCAATATCGCCGAATGGGCAATCGAAAACGGCCTGGACACGCCGCC
>JALZUE010000099.1 GCA_023301705.1 Alteromonadaceae bacterium
AATAATAAAATCAAATTTTAGTCCTTGTCCCGTTCCTGAGAGGTCGCGACCCAAATATCCATTTGTATACCCATTACCATAAGTAACAGAACTTTGGTGCTCCATACCTAGATAAGGTGCTTCTACTATTTTAAAACTGTCTTCATAAAAAGGATAAGGACCAAACCAATACTCAAAAGCTTGCATCATCATAGGGGCTTGTTTAAAATGTTCTCGAGCTTTTTCTAGATTATAATCTAGTACCCAGTATTCCATATCCAACACACCTTTTTCTCCTTTGTATTTTTTAGACTCACTAAAGTTTACATAATGCCCTATATTTAGATTTACTCCATAATTATTGATAGGGTTTTTTACACTCCAATGAAAAGTTGTTGTATGTGCTTCTTTATTTACGCCAGTTAACCTACCATTAGATACATCTGTAAGCCCTTTAGGGACAGTTACATGTATATCTAAACTATCAACCTCATCTTCTGGATGATCTTTATTAGGCCACCATATACTAGCACCTATACCTTGATTTGCTGTAGCGATAAAGTCGCGACCCTTTTTATCTTTTTTCCAAGTAATACCACCATCCCAGGGAGGTCGTTTTGCAATACGAGGATTCCCTTCCCATTGTATGGTGAGCTGCTTTGTTGTTCCCTTTTTTTGTTTCGCATTTAGTGTAATTAAATAAGCACTCCCCACTCTTTTGTACTTCAATTTACTACCATCTTGGATTACATTTGTGATTTGCATAGGCTCTTGCAAATCTAATTGAAGTGTATTTTGCTTATTTAATACAGTATAGGACATCACATTTATTCCTTTTATAGATTTGTTTTCTGGAAAAACTTCTACGGATAAATCATAATGTATTAGGTTCCACCAGGCGCGTTCTGGCGTTATAGATCCTCTTAACTCATCTTCCTCTAGTTTAGTAGATTGACAAGAAGCGACTATACTCCATATAAAACACAGTAGGATATTGAAAACTTGAGTTTTGCTATTCATAGTAACTGTAAAATTAAAAAGGTACAAATTGAATAGGTAATAGAAATAATATCTTAAAAATAAAATTATAAATTATAGTTAATACCTTATATTTGAGACTATTAATCGGGTTATTGCTCAAAAAAAATAATCAATCTTATGAGAAAATGTATATTAATGGTTATGATTCTTTCTTTTTCCTTGGTTGCACAGGCACAATGGATAGGATGGGATGATCAAACTTCCGACAGAATAATTGTTAATAACGCAATTGATAATGATAATCCTAACCTTGTAGATGATCAAGAAAAAGATCTTGCAGTAGGAGATTTTAATAATGACTCTTTTGAAGACCTTGTTGTGGTTCGAAAATTTCCTTTTTCTAATGAAGGAAAAAGGGTTGATTTATTATTTATGAATAGAAATGGTGTACTTACTGACGAAACAGCGCAATTTGCACCAGGATTCCTACAAACGCCTACAGATGCTAGAGACGTTATTTGCACGGATGTAAATAATGATGATTGGTTAGATATTGTAATTATTAACACCTTTAATGATCAACCTAAGTTATATGTAAATCAAGGCGAGGATAACGATGGTATCTGGTTAGGCTTTATTGATGAATCTGAAGAGAGGTTGCCATTTTTAGATGTACTGCCATTTCAATATTGTGCAGTGGCAGCAGCAGATATTACTGGTGATGGAAGCGTAGAGATTTATATGACTAATTACGCGTTTGGTCAAGTCGCTCCAGATATCTTATTAGTTAATGATGGTACTGGAAATTTTACCGAAGAAACTGATAGTCGATTAGGAGATTTGAGAAACTCAAGTTTTGGTACTGCAATTGAATTTCATGATGTTGATAATGATGGAGATTTAGATATTGTGAAGAATCTAGGTTTACAGCCTATAGAACCTTTTGATGATCAAGGTGTTTTTGCTTTATTTAACAATGGAGATGGTACTTTTACGAATTGGTTTAGATTTCCAACAAATACCTCCTACATGATGACAGGAGGCGATTTTGATCTAGATGGATTGTTAGATTTTTATATTGTAGATGACAGTGCAGATTATATACACTCTATTACAGGTTTTGAAGTTGATCAGAGTTTAACTATTGAGGAAACCTTTATACCTACTAACAGAACAGATCTGTTTGGTGGAAACGTAAAGCTTGCAGATTTAGATAATGATGGGGATTTAGATGTGGGCATGTCTAGTGTAGATGTTGATATACCACCTTGCTTTACGGATGAAGGAAGGCGTTTTATTATTTTTGAGAATGAAGGAGAGGCAAGCGGTGATATTGTGCATCCTTACGGAGCAACAATAAATGATTGGAATGTTTCAACCCATGACCATGATTATATTGATTTAGATAGTGACGGGTATCTAGATATGATCTTGGGAACTTGTGAAGGTTATACTGTCTTTATGAATGATTCAATGGTATTGAGTTTAAATGATATTAATACTACAAATTTTGCAAGTGTCTTTCCAAATCCAGCTAAAGGATTTGTGAATATTTCATTAGAAAATTTGCAAACCAATAGTTTACAAGTGCAATTATATACGGTTACAGGAAGTCTCCTGCTAGATAAAAATTATAACTTTACTTTGAGTAGAACTACTCAAATTGATATAGGAATTCTTAAGGATACAGGTGTTTATTTAATGAAATTAACGGAACCTGATGGCAATAGTATTTCTAGAAAAATTATTGTAGAGTAGTTTTGATTGCATTAAAAAAAGTAGCTTGCCTCAGAATGTATATTTCTTTGAAGCGTTCTTTCCTGTAGTGTATTTATCTAAGAATACTATTAGGAAAAACCACATGGCTCTCATGGTAGTCTTTCACAACAACTGCAATACCCAAAAAAGTTGTCTATTACAATCCCATTTAAGATATATTCTGCTATATTTCCTACTAATACAGTATTGTCCCAAGTTGGAAAGGTAGTGTCCTTCCTGTATATTTTATAATTGTATATATACTTTTAATGAGTAGGGGCTAGATCAAAAATTCAGCCCCTACTTTGTATAAGTAAATGAGTAATATTTATCTCTTAATAACTTTTTTTGTAGTCACTCCAGAAGGCGTAGTAATGTGAGCCAGGTAAATACCATTAGCTAAGTTAGAGATATTAATTACAGTACTATTGGTTGCCATTACTTCTGTTCCTAAGATATTGTATAATGCTATTTCTGTTACATTATCTGAGCTGGATACTTCAATAAAATCTTGTGCTGGGTTGGGAAATAAAGTTATAGTGTTTGATAAGTTATTATCACTAAGGCTTAATACTTCTTCTAAAACTAGATTTAGAGTCACTTCAGAAGCACTGCCCGTTTGATTAAGCCAAATAGTGTAATCTCCTGGAGGGAGAGGAAGTGTAAAACCTTCAGCTCCTCCTAAGTTACTCATAGCTGGTAATATGTCATTACCAATACTAGCCGTTCCATAAGTAGTTCCTCCTAATAACAAGGAAGGATCAGGATTCATAAAATCTACATCTGTGGTTAATCCAGAGTCTATACCTATAAAGGCAATATTGTCTGATGATTCGTAATTTTCAATTATTAATTCTTGTAATCCAGAATTCTCTGGAACTGTAAATGCAAAGAAATCTACATCTCTTGGATTTGCCATTTGGCTTGCCACGATAGTGTTGGTAGTTCCTAACTCTAGTACAAAAGCTCCAGAAGGGTTATTGCCATCATTAGAAAGATCGCCATCTTCGTTTTCGTTCCATATTGTTTGAGCTCCTATAGAAGTTGTTATAAGTGCAATTAAAAGTGTAAAAAGTAATTTTGTTTTCATAAGTATAATTTTTGTTCCTTTTTTAAGAAGGAATTAAAATAGATTCCTTACAATATTTACTGATTAATAAATAATTAAGATAATTTTCGAATTATACTTTCTCTTTTAAATATTGTCCTGTATAAGATTTTTTATTTTTTGCTATTTCTTCTGGTGTGCCTTGGGCAATAATCATACCTCCTCCTTTTCCGCCAGTTAAGCCTAAGTCAATAACATAATCGGCACATTTTACGAGATCCATATTATGTTCTACAACAATAATACTGTGTCCTTTTTTGATAAGAGCTTCCAAAGAGGCTAATAATTTTTTGATATCATGAAAATGTAACCCAGTAGTAGGCTCATCAAAAATAAATAGTGCTTTATCCTTTGTAATTCCTTTTACAAGAAAACTAGCTAGCTTAATTCGCTGTGCTTCTCCTCCAGATAGGGTAGAAGAGCTTTGCCCTAAGGTTACATAACCTAATCCTACGTCTTGAAGCGGTTTTAGTTTACGTGTTATTTTCACTTCTTCATGGAGGCTAAAAAAAGCAACAGCATCATCAATAGTCATTTTAAGAATGTCGTCTATGTTTTTATTATAAAACATGACTTCTAATACTTCTTTCTTAAATCGTTTTCCTTTGCAAGTCTCACACTCTAGGTGGACATCTGCCATGAATTGCATCTCTATAGTCACTTCCCCTTCTCCTTTACAAGTCTCACAACGTCCTCCATCTACATTAAAAGAAAAGTGTTTTGCCTTGTAATTTCTTATATTACTTAGTTTTTGCTTTTCATATAGTTTTCTAATGTCATCGTAGGCTTTTATATAAGTCACGGGATTAGAGCGTGATGATCGCCCTATTGGGTTTTGATCTACAAATTCTATCGATTTTATGTTGCTAAAATCACCTTTAAGCTTGCTAAAATGCCCTGCTTTCTCACCATAACCCCCTATTGCTTTAAGTAAAGCAGGGTATAGTATTTTTTTCACTAGAGTACTTTTTCCACTCCCAGAAACCCCAGTAACACAGGTAAAAGAACCTAAAGGAAAGGTCGCGTTAATATTTTTAAGATTATTCTCCCTCGCTCCAATAATTTCAATAGTTTGAGTGCTTTTTCTTCGCTTTTTTGGAACCTCAATAGTAAGTTTTCCATTAAGATATCCCGCAGTAAGAGAATTGCTAGCAAGAATGGTCTCATAATCTCCTACAGCAACTACTTCTCCTCCAAGGGTTCCAGCCTCCGGCCCAATATCTATAATGGTATCTGCTGCCTTCATAATATCTTCATCGTGCTCAACTACAATAACAGTATTGCCTATATCACGTAAAGACTTAAGCACCTCTATAAGCTTTTCTGTATCTCTAGGGTGTAGCCCTATACTAGGTTCATCTAGTATGTACATGGATCCTACAAGACTACTTCCTAGAGAAGTAGCAAGATTAATCCTTTGTGATTCTCCTCCAGAGAGTGTATTACTCTTTCTGTTAAGAGATAAGTAGTCTAAACCTACTTTTGAGAGAAACTCTAATCGAGCTTTAATTTCTTTAAGCAGTCGTTTGGCTACCAATTGATCATGCTTGCTAATGTCTAAATCTTGAAAAAAAGATGCTATTTCATTTAGAGGTAAGCTAACAAGGTCAACTATATTTTTATCACCTACATACACATAGGTGGCCTCTTTTCTGAGTCTTTTTCCTTTACACGTAGAGCATTTAGTTTTACCTCTGTAGCGCGATAGCATCACCCTATTCTGTATCTTATAAGCCTTAGACTCTAGAAATTTAAAGAACTGGTTAATCCCTTCAAAATGGTCATTCCCATTCCATAAAATTTCTTTATCATCTTTAGATAACTCAAAATATGGTTTGTGTATTGGAAAGTCAAACTTGTAAGCATTATTGACTAATAGATCTCTATAGGTGCTCATACTGTCTCCTCTCCAGGGAAATATACAGTTTTCGTATACAGATAAAGCTGTGTTAGGCACAACTAGATCCTCATCAATACCTATAACATCACCATACCCTTCACAGGTAGGGCAGGCCCCATAAGGATTATTAAAGCTAAAAAGATGAGTATTGGGCTCTAAAAACGTGATTCCGTCTAATTCAAAAGAATTAGAAAAAACGCGTTGAGTATTAGTACTTAAACTTTCTATAGTCAAAGATCCTTTTCCTTCATGAAAAGCTGCTTGAACAGCATCTGCAAGTCTGTTAGTAAAGTCTTCATCACTAGGGTTAGTAATAATTCTATCTACTACTAGATACAGATCTTTTATTTTAAGTTTAGCGCCTGTTTCAATAACTTCATCTATTCTCGTTATTTGATCTTTTATTTTTATGCGGGCATACCCTTGCTGTAGTAATGCAGCTAGCTTATTATCTAATTTCCTGTCTTTTTCAAGAATAAAAGGGGAGAGTAATAAGAGTTTTTCTCCTTTTTCAAAAGTATTTACATACGATACTACATCTGTTACGGTTTCTTTTTTAACTAAGTTCCCTGATATGGGCGAAAGAGTTTTACCTATTCTAGCATACAATAATTTGAGGTAGTCGTATATTTCTGTAGTAGTGCCTACAGTACTCCTAGGGTTAGTGCTATTTACTTTTTGCTCTATAGCAATAGCAGGAGCAATGCCTTTTATATAATCTACTTTGGGTTTATCTAATCGTCCTAAAAACTGGCGAGCGTATGAAGAGAGGCTCTCTACATAACGACGTTGCCCTTCTGCGTGTAGGGTGTTAAAGGCAAGACTAGACTTCCCGGAACCAGATAATCCTGTTATTACAACCAGTTTATTTCTGGGGATTACGACATCTATATTTTTAAGATTATGAAGCTTCGCACCTTTTATGATGATGTTTTTTTTGGGATTTACTTGAGCAAGTGCGTCTAACATTCTGTTTTTTATAGCTTAAAATACAAAAATACAAAAGGGATTTATTAATAGTGTCTTTTTTACTTTTTTGAAAGTAAAATCATTGTTTCTTGTATTAGAATCTAGTACCAATAATTATTAGATATAAATGTTTGTGTATGGTATTTTGTTATTTTTTTTGTTTACTTAAATATAATTTTTTATATTTACTTTGTATTAACACACAAAAATTTACTTGCTTATAGAATAATATTACTTTTTAAAACTTTATCGAAACCCTAGGCGCTAGCCTAATTTAAAGAGTATATTATGAAGAAAGTGTTAATAAACGATGCCGAATTGGTAAGTAATTACATTAACGGTGATGAAAACGCATTAACGATCTTAATACGCCGTCATAAAGAGCGTATTTATAATTTCGTTTATTCTAAAGTTTATGATAGAGATGTTACAGAAGATATTTTTCAGGATACCTTTATTAAAGTAATCAATACGCTCAAAAGAGGCAAATATAATGAGGAGGGTAAATTTTTACCTTGGTTAATGCGCATTTCTCACAATCTTGTGATTGACCATTTTAGGCGTAACAATCGTATGCCCAAGTTTGATAATGGAGGAGAGTTTAGTATATTTTCTGTTTTAAGTGATGATAGGCTTAATGCAGAGAACCAACTCATTAAAGATCAGTTAATGGGTGATGTAAGAAAGTTAATAGAAAAGCTACCAGGAGATCAAAAACAAGTTTTATTAATGCGTATTTATCAAGATATGAGTTTTAAAGAAATTTCTGAGCGTACGGGAGTAAGCATCAATACTGCTCTTGGGAGAATGAGATATGCACTTATTAATATGAGAAAGGTGATAGAGAAGCATAATATTGTTTTAACTAACTAATGCAATATCTAGAAAAAAACTGCGTTTTATTATATAAATTTTAAAATAGTTTTTTATGAATGAACTCTACTCAGAATCTTCGCCAGATAAAAAGGCTACTATGTACAACCCAAAAGATGAAACAATTTCATTTCTTATTGCTTATTCTAAAGCTTTAAGTATTACATCTTATAAATCAATACATTTTGAAACAATAATGAACTAAATTTTATAAAAGTTCAATCTCATGATTGGACTTTTATTTTTTTAACTATTTTTTTCTTACTATTCACTTCCTTCTTTTTTTACTCTTTTTTACTTTAAGCTTATAATAGTCGTGCAATACTATTTTACGTCCTATAGTTTTGGTAATAAGATCTTTTTCTATATCCCAACCTCTTGCTGGGGAGTACTGCCTACCATACCAGATAATCTGAAGATGGAGATCATTCCATAAATGTTCTGGAAAAAGGCGTTTAGCATCTTTTTCTGTTTGTACTACATTCTTGCCATTTGTAAAACCCCAGCGATACATTAATCTATGTATATGAGTATCTACAGGGAATGCTGCGACTCCAAATGCTTGAGCAACGACTACACTAGCAGTCTTATGCCCTACAGCTGGAAACTCCTCTAATAATTTGATGTCTTGAGGAACTATACCATTATACTTGTCAATAAGTATTTGAGATAAGCCATGTATGCCTTTTGCCTTCATAGGTGATAAACCTACGGGTTTTATGATTTCTCTTATTTCATCTATACTAAGCTTTATCATATCATAAGGATTATCTGCCACTTCAAAAAGTAGTGGAGTAATCTGATTTACACGTACATCTGTACTTTGTGCACTCATTAATACGGCAATGAGAAGTGTATATGGATCTTTATGATCTAATGGTATGGGAATTTGGGGATATAAACCTTTTAAAGTGTCTATAACGAAATCAACTTTTTCTTGCTTAGTCATTATTGTTTAAATTTGAGGAAATCAAATAGATTATTTACACTTAATAACAACGAATATAATGAATACACTTAGAGTAGGGGATACCGTTCCTAATTTTACGACAACAGATCACAATGGAAATGAAATTGCTCTTTCTGATTTTAAAGGGAAGAAACTTATTGTTTTCTTTTACCCCAAAGCATCTACTCCAGGGTGTACTTCAGAAGCCTGTAATTTAAGAGATAATTATAAAGCACTACAAGAACAAGGATATAGCCTATTGGGAGTGAGTGCCGATTCTCAAAAACGACAGAAAAATTTTGCTACTAAATATGATTTCCCTTTTCAATTACTAGCAGACGAAGATCATAGTGTGATAAATGCTTTTGGCGTTTGGGGGCCTAAAAAGTTTATGGGTAAAGAATATGATGGAATTCACCGTATGACTTTTAAGATAGATGAGAATGCAGTTGTTACAGATGTAATTTCAAAAGTAAAAACAAAAGACCACGCTGCACAGCTTTTATAGCTTCCCATTTACTTGTGTATTTGTAAAGTATAAAAGGTAGTTTATTTCGTGTTTAAGAGTTATGTTTTATATTCAGTTTGGATCAGTTAATAAATGTAGATAAACTTATCTGTCCAGAATAATTAATTTAGACCAACTTTTATTCTGTATTAGGCTTTGAGAGTTCTGTGTTATTGTTAATATTGCAAAAAGTTAATGACTTGAATAATTAAAGATAAGATGGCGCGATATTTGCTCGTAAGTCTTTATTTAATATATCTAACTTAAAATTAATCCTAAAATAGATGAAAAAATTACTACTATCAGCATTCATTTTTATCTCGGTGTTTGTGAATGCACAAGAAGTGAGCTTTCACCAAGTAGCTTTAAAATACTTACAAGTTAATGGAACTTCTAATCAATATGAAGGAGCTATTGATCAATTGTTTGCTTTATTAAAGGATCAGTATGCAAAAAAGAGTATTCCAGAATCTACGTGGAGTGGTTTGAGAACAGATGCTTCTGAAGATGTAAATCGTATATTAAACATGCTAGTATCTGCTTATAGAGGTAATTACGAAAAACACGATTTAGTAAATATGCTTGCTTTTTATGAGACTGCTACAGGTAAACAATTACTTGTGGATAGGACATCTTTAAATAAAGAACAGCGTCAGAAGGCTGCAGATTTTTATAACTCGGCAACGGGTCAGAAAATATTAATATCGGAACAAGCTGTTGCAAAAAGCGTTGCTGAAGTATCAGAAATCTGGAGTCGCGACTTATATAGGAATATAACTGATAAACTAGCCGAAAAAGGTTTTACCTTACATTAGTAGAATGTACTAAATAATCATAATATTCTAAAATGGGCTACAATTAAGTAGCTCATTTTTTTTACACAAGTAGCAATGGTATAAAATCTAAGTAGAGTGTAATTATAGGTCTATCTTAACTAGAATTTAAAGATATCTATGCTATTAATAAGTAATAAAAGGAGTCGCGTTATGCTGTAAAATATCGCGATGATGGTTTTTTAAACAATGCTTTTACGAAAGCGTAATAACTCCTTTCACTAAAAGGGAGCAATTTATTTAAAATTCTAAAAAGGATATAAGATAAGCATCGTATCACCCTCTATTACAGTAGAGAGCAGGATAATATCTTCGATATATTAGGCATTACAATAACCCATAAGGCTTAGCCAAAGTTATATGTATTGCTAGTTCTAGGGTTGCTATATTTGTGATATGGATAAGATTTTAGAAACACTTCCTCAGCAGGCTAAAGATAAGCATAACGAGAATAAAAAATTCTTTGCAAAACTGCGTAAGAAGCCACCTAAAAAATTGGATTATTTAATGCAAGAATTACACGAAAATGAATTTTCTCGTACTGACTGTTTAGAATGTGCTAATTGCTGTAAAACTACAGGGCCGCTCTTTACAGATAAAGATGTAAGTCGTATTGCCAAACATTTTAAGATGAAAGAACAAGCTTTTATTAGTAAGTTTTTACGAGTAGATGAGGAGAATGATTATGTATTACAGTCTGTGCCTTGTACTTTTTTGGGTGTAGATAATTACTGTTCTATTTATGAAGTACGACCCAAAGCGTGTAGAGAGTTCCCGCATACAGACCGTAAAAAATTTCAACAGATAAGTAATCTTACGCTCAAGAATGTCGCTATTTGTCCAGCTGCATACAATATTTTGGAGGAGATGAAAAAGAATATCTCTATTTGAGGTAAACTTCTTTATCTATAATAAATGTTTAGAGCTTCTTTAAATAACTGTTTATTAGATACAGGAGGATATGCAGTTAATATTTTAAATAAGTCTTTAGGATAGGAATTTAAGGATGTATTTTGCTACAAAAGTAGTTACAACTCTATTCTTCTTCACCAGTTCGTTCATCTTCATTTCTAAATACTAGTTGTCCATCAAAAGCATCTAATAAAATACTACTATTTGTGGCTACCTTACCGCTTAAAATCTGTTTAGAGAGTTGGTTCAAAACCTCGCGTTGTATTGTTCGTTTTACGGGACGTGCGCCATATTCTGGTTGAAAACCTTTTTGAGCCAAGAAGTCTATAGCTTGCTTGGTAGTATCTAGTGTAATCTGTTGTTTAGATAGCATTTTTTGTATTCCCTTGAACTGTAGGCTTACGATACGTCTAATATCTTTTCGCGTAAGCGGACTAAACATTACAATATCATCTATACGGTTTAAAAATTCTGGACGTAGGCGTTGTTTGAGCATTTCCATTACATCTTTTCGGGCAGCGACAGTTGCTTCTTGCATATCTTCTATTTCCTTAAAACGCTCTTTAATTAAGTGACTACCCATATTAGAGGTCATAATGATAATAGCGTTTCTAAAATCTGCAGTACGCCCCTTATTATCTGTTAGGCGGCCTTCGTCTAGGAGCTGTAAAAGTACATTAAAGGTATCTGGATGTGCTTTTTCGATCTCATCTAGTAAGATTACAGAGTAAGGTTTACGACGTACGGCTTCTGTAAGTTGTCCACCCTCATCATAGCCCACATAACCAGGGGGAGCTCCAACCAGACGACTCACACTATGGCGCTCTTGATACTCACTCATGTCAATGCGTGTCATTGCACTCTCATCATCAAAGAGGTAGGAGGCAAGTGCTTTTGCGAGTTCTGTTTTTCCTACTCCTGTAGTTCCTAAAAATAAGAAGGAACCTATGGGCTTTTTTTGATCCTGTAAACCTGCGCGGCTCCTGCGCACGGCGTCACTCACAGCCACGATAGCTTCTTCTTGTCCCACAACACGTTTATGAAGTTCTGTTTCTAGTTTAAGGAGTTTTTCGCGCTCACCCTCTAGCATTTTTGTAACAGGAATCCCTGTCCATTTTGCAACAACCTCGGCAATATCATCACGAGTAACTTCTTCTTTAATCAAAGCCGTTTCTTGTTGTGCTAGAAGTTCTTTTTGAAGGTGTTCTAGCATTTCTTGAGCTTGTTTGATCTTGCCATAGCGTAACTCTGCTACGAGACCATAATTACCTTCACGCTCTGCTTTTTCGGCTTCTAATTTATAATTTTCTATACGAGACTTTGTGGCTTGTACTTGCTCAACCACTTCTTTCTCTGCAGACCACTTTGCGTGAATAGCATTGCGATCTTCCTTAGTTTCGGCTAATTCCTCACGAAGGTTTTTGAGTTGGGTTTCGTCTTTTTCTCGTTTTATGGCCTCTATCTCAATCTCTAACTGCATTACTTTTCGATCTAGTACGTCTAGCTCTTCTGGCTTGGAGTTGATTTCCATACGCAGTTTTGCTGCTGCTTCATCCATTAAGTCTATCGCTTTATCGGGTAAGAACCTACTTGTGATATAGCGTTGTGATAAGGCTACAGATGCGATAATTGCCTCGTCTTTAATACGCACTTTGTGATGTGTCTCGTATTTGTCTTTAATACCACGTAGGATAGAAATGGCACTCTCTGTATCTGGCTCATCTACCATTACTTTTTGAAACCTTCGCTCTAAGGCTTTATCTTGTTCAAAGTACTTCTGGTACTCGTCTAGGGTAGTAGCTCCTACAGCACGCAACTCGCCACGCGCTAATGCTGGTTTTAAGATATTTGCGGCATCCATTGCGCCTTGACCACCGCCAGCACCTACAAGCGTATGAATCTCATCTATAAAGAGTACAATATCTCCGTCGCTTGTAGTAACTTCTTTAATTACAGTTTTAAGGCGCTCCTCAAACTCTCCTTTAAATTTTGCTCCTGCGATTAATGCTCCCATATCAAGAGCAAAGATTTGTTTGTTTTTTAAATTTTCTGGGATGTCGCCATCTATGATACGATGCGCAAGACCTTCGGCAATAGCAGTTTTACCTGTTCCTGGCTCACCTACGAGTATAGGATTGTTCTTGGTACGTCTAGATAGTATTTGTAAAATACGTCTAATCTCTTCATCCCTTCCAATTACAGGATCTAGCTTTCCGTCACGGGCGAGCTGATTGAGGTTTTTTGCATATTTGTTAAGTGCATTATAGTTTTCTTCGGCGTTTTGCGAGCTTACGTTCTTACCTTTACGTAGTTCTGCAATAGCAGTTTGTAAGTGTTTTTGGGTAACGCCTTGGTCTTTTAAGATTTGTGCAATCTTACTCTTACTTTTAAAGATAACGAGTAAGAGGTGCTCTATGGACACATATTCGTCATTCATTTTTTTAGCTACAATTGTAGCTTCGTTTACCGTTTTTCCAGCTTCTCTACTTAGTATGATATCTGCACCACTTACTTTTGGGAAACTTGCTAAAGTGCTTTCTAGAATTTGTTGTAATAAAGAAAGGTTTACATCTAGTTTTTGGAGTAAAAATGGAGTTACATTTTTATCTACTTCCAGGATGCCTTTAAATAGATGCTCGTTTTCTATGTGTTGATGTCCTAATTCTTGTGCTAGTAATTGTGCGCGTTGTAAGACTTCTTGAGACTTTATGGTATAATTGTTAAAATTCATAACAGATATTCGGTTTTATAGTGGGGTAGTGGTCAATTGTTGTTCCAATCTAGATGGCTAGACAAGATGGCATCTTAAGGCCTGGTATTACTGACTTTTTGACCTTTTTTACGCTTTCGCGAAAGCGTAACTTATTACAAACAATTTTGTCTATATTTTGAGTAAGTATAATATAAAACAAACGACTACCTTTATACAAAAAAATGTATTTATGGGATTATTTGATAAAGTTTTTGGAACAAGTAGTAAAGAACCTAAAGAGGAGCGTGTGTTGCCTTGGAAGGTTTTAAACGACCTAAAACAATTAGATCAAATTGCAAAAGATTCTAAAACTAAACCGGTTGCTATTTATAAGCATTCTACTACTTGTGGGATAAGCCGTATGGTGCTGCGTGGTTTGGAAGCACAATATGATATCACTGCAGAAGAACTTGATTTTTACTACTTAGACTTAAAGGCATACAGAGCGATATCTAATGAAGTTGCTGCACGTTTTCAGGTATGGCACGAGAGTCCGCAAGTTATCCTTATTAAAAACGGAAAAGCAGTTTATAACGCTAGTCATAGTGGAGTAAATGCAAGTGTGCTTAAAGAATTACTAGGTTAATACTTTAAAAGTTATAAAGAAGTGGGGTTGTTTGGCTCTATTGCTACTACTTAAATAGTAGGAGATTGCATTTATATTATTTATACATTAGATATTTTTCTTACCAATATTTAGATATACTATCTTTAAAAAAAATCATTATGCATGCGAAATCCTAGATTATTATTACTAATTCTATTAGTTAGTTCATTGGCTATAAGTCAAGAAATTGAGCAATTCCAAGTATTTGCAGGACGTTTTGATTATCTCGCCATAGGAAATACTTTAAATGCTACAGAAAATGGTACAGGAGCTCTTTGTGAATTATTGCCAGAAAGTAGTGCTGTACTTAACTTAGATGCAGATCAATCTATAATTGCTGCCTACTTATATTGGGCGGGTTCTGGTACGGGAGACTTTGATGTAACCCTTAATGGAACACCTATTACTGCAACAAGAACCTTTGCAACTGACATTACTAATACTCGTTTTTATTTTGCTGCCTTTGCAGATGTAACACAACTTGTAACTAATGAAGGGGCGATAGAATATACTTTTGGAGGTGCAGATCTAGTAGACTTGTCAGATATATATTGTTCTACAGCAACTAATTTTGCAGGGTGGTCTATAGTTGTGGTATATGAAGATATGGATTTGCCTCTCAATCAGGTTAATGTCTTTGATGGATTAGAGAGTGTTTCATCATTTAGCCCCAGTTTAAGTATCTCTTTGGATAATCTTAATGTAACTGATAATGAAGATGCAAAAATTGGTTTTATTGCTTGGGAAGGCGATAGGGGTCTTGCTGTAAATGAGACTTTGAGTATTAATGGTAATATACTGGATAACCCACCCTTGAATCCTTTTAATAATCAATTTAATGGAACCAACTCATTTACAGGGTCTGATCAATTATTTAATATGGATATTGATGTTTATGGGATTCAAAATAACATTAATATAGGAGATGAAAGCGCAATGATTGAGATTACTTCTGGGCAAGATTTTGTGATGATTAACTCTGTTGTTACAGTTTTAAATAGCCAACTTCCTGATGCGATTGTAAGCATAAATAATATGCAAACAGCGTGTAACAGTAGAGATGTTGTTTTTGATTATATGGTGACCAATCAAGGAAGTGATATTTTGCCAGATGGGGTGTCTATATCTTTTTATGCAGATGATATTTTTATAGGGACTAGTGTTTTACCTGTAGCTCTTGATCTTGGGGAATCCTTTCAAGAAACTATAACAATTACTATAAATCAGGCTATTCCTAATAATTTTGTTTTACAAGCTATTGTAGATGACCCTGCTACTTCGATAGAAAGTAATGAAGAGAATAATGAGTCTAACGAGATTTCAATAACTCTAGAGAGTTTATTTGTAGGTACTTTAGAAGATGTTTTTATTTGTGATGATGCTAGTAATGATGGAATAGGCATTTTTAATTTACTAGAAACTACTGAAAATGCAATCTTAGGTCAAGAAAATATTCTTCTTGAATTTTACACGAGTATGAATGACGCAGAGAATCAAATAAATCCTATCTTGAGTCCAGAGAGTTATCAAAACATAGTAAATCAACAACCAATTTATGTTAGGTTTTCTTTGTTAGATAGTGGAAACTGTGAAATGATCTTTTCATTTGAGATTAATGTTTCTTTTCAACCTGAAATACCAACTATTGCCCCTTTGCGGATTTGTGACGATGCTTCTAATGATGGTATAGGAAGCTTTGATCTTTCAATTTTAGAAGGGGATTTGCTAGAGCCAACTATACTAGCAGGTCAGAATCCAGCAGATTTCACCATTACTTTTCATAATACACAAGAGGGTGCTAATACAAGTACTGGAAATATAGTTACGACTACTGACGTGTCTTTAACTAATGGAGACTCTGTATTTGCTCGTATTGAAAATAATAACAATCCAGATTGTCTTGATACGACAGAAATAATGGTATTTGTAGATGTAGCTCCTTTTGCAAATTCAGTAGCTACGCAAGTCTTATGTGATGATCCATCTAATGATGATATAGAAGATTTTGATCTCACAGGTCTTGATTTAATTATATTAGGAGATCAAAACCCAGTAGATTTTATAGTTACTTTTCATGGCTCTCAACAAGATGCAAATACAAATACAGCGGCTATAACACCTATAACAGCAGTGCCGCAGACTAATGGTAGTTCTTTATTTGCTCGCGTTGAGAACAATAATAACCCTAACTGTTTTGATACTACAACGATTATGTTTCTTGTGGACACAGCATTAGTTATTGAGCCAATACCTGATCAGATTGTTTGTGATGATATTTCTAATGATGGTATAGAAAATTTTGATTTATCAACTTTAGAGATAATTGTACCAGGATTACAGAATCCTGACGATTTTGTAACTACTTTTTATAGTACAGAAGAAGATGCTAACACAAGCACAGGAAGCTTAATAAACATAGCCTCTGTACCACTAGCTAATGGTGATTCTGTTTTTGCACGTTATCAAAGTGAAACTTTTGACTCTTGTTTTGGAATAACAGAGATTGCGTTCATTGTAAATGCGTTACCAATTGCAAATTCAGCTCCTGATCAAATGGTGTGTGATGATCTGTCTAATGATGGTATAGCTTCTTTTGATTTAAGAAGTCAAGACGCAATTATAATTAATAACCAATCAGATGTGTTCATTTCCTACTACATAACTTTAGAAGATGCAGAGATGGGAGTAAACCCTATTAGCAACCCAGATAATTATACTAATACAGCTAATCCACAGATGATATATACACGTCTGGAAAATGAACTTAATGCATCTTGTTTTGATGTAGGATTCTTTGATATAGGTGTTCTTCCTATAGAAGATGTTATGATATTTGAATCTCTAGAAAGTTGTAGCGAAGGATTTGAAATAGGTACTTTTGATCTAACATCTAATCCTGATTTAGAAGGAATTCCTTCTGATTTGATAGTTTATTACACAACATTAGAGGATGCAGCAGATCAGGTTAATCCAATCACTAATCCTATTGATTATCAAAACGAATCAAATCCAGATGAAATATATGTGCGTATTCAAGCAGATGATGAATTAGATTGTTTTAGTGTAGGATTCTTTGATATTTCGATTATTCCTATAGGAATAGAAGATGTCTTGTCATTTGAGCCATTAGAGAGTTGTAATGAAGGATTTGAAATGGGTATTTTTAACTTAACATCTAATCCTGATTTTGAAGGAATACCTTCTGATTTGATAACGGGTTATTACACAACTTTAGAGGATGTAGTAAATCAGACTAATCCAATACCAAACCCTACTGATTATCAAAATACGTCAAATCCAGAAGTTGTATATGTACGTATTGAAAGTGATAATGAATTAGATTGTTTCGAGATAGCAAAGTTTACATTAGAAATAGAGAATTGTCCGCCATTTGTGCCAGAAGGTTTTTCACCTAATGGAGATGGATTAAATGATATTTTTGAAATCTCTAGATTAAAAAATGTATATGATGACTATAAACTTTATATTTACTCGCGTCTAGGAAACCTTATTTATGAAGGCGATAATAATATTGCTTTTTGGAATGGTATTCCTAATAGAGGTATCGGAGGAACTCTTGCACCTACAGGTGTTTATTATTGGGTTTTAGAACTCAATGATCCTGAAATATCAGATCAGGTAGGTTGGGTTTATCTTAATCGATAAATATTTGTTTTTAATTATTTAGTAAAAACTTACTTTGTCAATCTTAAAATATTTAGAATGTTATTTAAAGACCTAAATCTTAATAAATTTTTGTTGAATGCACTTGATGATTTAGGTTTTAATAAATCTACTCCTATTCAAGAACAAGCATTCTCTCCTGTAATGTCAGGTAAGGATGTTGTGGGTATTGCGCAAACAGGAACAGGTAAGACCTATGCCTATTTATTACCCATTTTACGTAGCTTAACATATTCACGGCAAGAAAACCCGAGGGTTATTATTTTAGTTCCCACTAGAGAATTAGTAGTTCAAGTTGCAGGGGAGCTAGATAAGCTCACAACTTATCTTGATACTCGTGTAGCTGCCGTATACGGAGGAGTAAATATTAATAGACATAAAGAACTAATTGTCCAAGGACAAGATATTATTGTGGCTACTCCAGGGCGTTTATTTGATTTAGCGGTGAGTCGTGTATTAAAGCTTAAGTCTGTACAGAAAATAGTGATAGATGAGGTTGATGTGATGCTAGACCTTGGCTTTAGACCACAGCTTATGAATATTTTTGACATTTTACCTCCGCACAGACAGCATATTATGTTTTCTGCTACAATGACAGAAGATGTAGACGAACTTATAAATGATTTCTTTAGCTCACCTACCCATATTTCTGTTGCTTCTAGTGGTACACCTTTAGATAATATAGCGCAAAAATGCTTGAAAATCCCTAATTTCTATACAAAGGTTAATTATATAATACAAGAGCTTGCTTCTGCAAAAACATACCCTAAAGTATTAGTATTTGCTAGAAATAAGAGGATGGCAGATAGACTATTTCTTAAGTTAGAGGAGGCTTTTCCAGGACAAAGCAATGTAATTCATTCTAATAAAACCCAAAACTACCGCCTTAATAGTATTAAAGAGTTTACAGAAGGGAAAATACGTATTCTAATCGCTACCGATGTTATGGCTCGTGGCTTGGATATAGACGACATCTCGCACGTTATTAACGTAGATGTTCCTTTATTTCCAGAAAATTACTTACACCGCATTGGAAGAACAGGCAGGGCACAGCGTAAAGGAACAGCCCTGGTATTATGTACACCTCAAGAAGAAGCAAATCTAGAAGCTATTGAAGAATTAATGAAACAAACCGTTTCAGTAGTTGATTTTCCAGAAGGTGTTGAGGTATCTAAAGAGCTAACTCCTGAAGAACGCCCAGAGTCTAAAGAAATTTACAATCCACTTAAAAGGAATCAGGATGATGAAGATGCTCCAGGCCCGGCATTTCATGAAAAATCTGATAAGAATAAGAAAGTAAATTTAGGAGGCTCTTATAGAAGGATTATAAGTGCAAAATATAAGAAACCCAAAACAAGGGGGGATAAGAATTATAATAGACGAAATAATAAAAAGTAGTAATATTTCTTCCTTTTTTATTTTGTTATAATGGTTACCTACTGAGCAGTTGTTAAATGTTTTGTTTTAAGTTTTGGAGAGACCCTTTTTTGTCCGTTTACTTATTGGATATAAATGCTGTTTATATTCATTACAAACTCAAATTAAAAAATAAGCTGAGTTCAACCTATAAGTGCAACAAGTTTATTGTTTAGTACTTCAATTGGGTTAATGTAGTAGAACTTTCTTATTGATCTGTAATTTAATTATCTTTCTACTTCTCTTATAAGTAATTTCTCTAAGGTTTGTTTTCTTGTGAAAAACCTTCTAATAACACCTATTTTATTTTTTACAGTTCCTTTATCTTTAGAGATATATGGTCTAGTAAAATAACTTTTTACGTTTAAAACTTCAGCTATTTTTGATGGTAAGCGAACTCTTTACCATTATCTCACGTGATTGATTTTACCCAACAAGAACTAAAATTAGTTAGTCTGTTGTTTGTTTTTTCATGGACTTAATGTGCATTTTTGCTTTTAAGTTTTTCAATCATTGTTAGTAGTGTTTCTCTGTCTGTCATTACTACTAATGCTAATTTATGGTTACTTCCTATCATCAAATCTATCTCTATATCTCCAATGCGGGAACGTTGGTTTACCACCTCTTGGCGTTTATCTATGCCTATTGGATCTTTTATAACTCTCTCTTATCCTTTATATTATTACGCTTGCTTTCGTTCCGTATGATGTAGATACTTATATAGCTTTTTATAGTGCCTGTATTTTCTATGACTGCCATGCTTTACCATCCATATCCATTTATAAATAGTCTTATGACTTGCGCATTGTTCGGATTCTTTAGATAATCTTTTGGATATGAGTTCTGAACTCCATTTCTCATATTCCATTAATCTAGCAATACGAGTTTTAAGCTAATCCGTAATACTATATTTTTTGTCTTGCCACAATACCTATTGATTGCCTTTTAATAAGTGTGTTCCGAAAAATACTCGCCAGCTCTCCTTCCTCTAATAGGGGTATTTGGTTTTAATTCCCTAGATCCCTTACTCTTATTAAAATATTAACTTGGCTATTTGAGTTATACTTGTACCTCGCTCTAATAAGGCAGAGATTTGATACTTTTACTTCAAGGTCAATTCTTTGTAATGTTTCATCCAAAA
>JALZUE010000100.1 GCA_023301705.1 Alteromonadaceae bacterium
GCCTTAGCTTTTGCTACGGCAGCGGCTACTCGAGCTTTTTTATCGTCAGCAGCACTTGTTGGCTGTTCTGCTTTTAAGTTTTTATTTGATACTTCAGCGTTTGATTGACTCTCAGCTAGGTTGTTTTCACTTACTTGCTTTTCAGCTAACTTCTTTGCCTTAGCTTTTGCTACGGCAGCGGCTACACGAGCTTTTTTATCGTCAGCAGCACTTGTTGACTGTTCTGATTTTAAGCTTTCATTTGATACTTCATCGTTTGATTGACTCGCAGCTAAGTTGTTTTCACTTACTTGCTTTTCAGCTAACTTCTTTGCCTTAGCTTTTGCTACGGCAGCGGCTACTCGAGCTTTTTTATCGTCAGCAGCACTCGTTGGCTGTTCTGCTTTTAAGTTTGCATTTGATGCTTCAGCGTTTGATTGACTCGCAGCTAAATTGTTTTCACTTACTTGCTTTTCAGCTAACTTTTTTGCCTTAGCTTTTGCTACGGCAGCGGCTACTCGAGCTTTTTTATCGTCAGCAGCACTTGTTGGCTGTTCTGCTTTTAAGTTTGCATTTGATGCTTCAGCGTTTGATTGACTCGCAGCTAAGTTGTTTTCACTTGCTTGCTTTTCAGCTAACTTTTTCGCCTTAGCTTTTGCTATAGCTGCTGCAACTTTAGCCTTTTTATCGTCAGCTGTATTATTAGATTCTATCGCTGTATTTTCAACTGTAGGCTTGGTTGACAGTTCGTCACTTTTAGCGGCAAGTTTTTTGGCTTTAGCTCTAGCTATTGCATCAGCTACTGCCGATTTTTGTGACGATGCTGGCGGTGAAGGTTGCTCTCCTGCTTGAGCATTTGCTTTTTTCGCATTAACTCGGGCTAAAGCCGCAGCAACAGCTGATTTTGCATTACTTGCTTCAGGTGTACCTGCATTCATTCTTGCTTTACGTGCTTCGGCAGCCATTCTGCTTTTTTCTGCACGAATTTGTTTTTCTTTTTCTAAACGTTGTTTTCTTGCTTCAAAACGTGCTTTGGCTTTTTCAGCCTTAATTTCTTGTACATGTAAATGACGAACTTCAGCTTTTGCAACACGGTAGTATTGTACTAAAGGAATTTGACTTGGGCATACATAAGCACAGGCACCGCAATCAATACAATCAGATAAGTTTAATTTTTCTAATTGTTCGTAATCTTTAGCTTTAGCACTCCATTGTAATTCTTGAGGTAATAGTTTACTTGGACAAACATCAGCACATTCTCCGCATCGAATACATTCTACTTCTTTACTTTCATGCGGAATTTCACTCAAGCTGGGAACGAGTAAACAGTTTGTTGTTTTAACAACGGGTATTTGATCTGACGATAAACTAAAGCCCATCATCGGGCCACCCATAATTAAGTGCTTATTATTATTCACTTGTCGGCCACATTCTTTCATTAAAAATGAAATAGGTGTACCAATCTTTGCCCATACATTTTGGGGCTTATCTAACCCTTGGCCAGTAACTGTGACAACACGCTCAATTAAAGGCGTATCACGTATTACAGCATCAGCGATAGCATAACAAGTTGCAATGTTTTGCATCACAATACCAAGATCACTTGGATAGGTGCCTGAAGGAACCTCTTGACCTGTTAATACTTGTATTAATTGTTTTTCACCACCAGAAGGGTATTTGGTTGGTAATATGCAGATACGTACTTTATCGATTGCTTGTGTCGCTTCTTTAAGTACTTTAATTGCTTCTGGTTTGTTATCTTCAATACCAATTAAAATATATTCAGGTAGCAATAGATGATCAAGTATTCTGATACCTTCTACAATTTTTTGACTGTATTCTTGCATCAACAAATCATCAGCTGTGATATAAGGTTCACATTCAACGGCATTAATAATAAGAAAATTAATAACAGGTTTGGTATTTAACTTGAAATGCGTTGGAAATCCAGCGCCCCCCATACCAGAAATTCCCGCTTGGCTGATCTTTTGAATAATTTCTTCACGACTTAAGGTATAAAAATCGTTACATTGGTGCTGTTCACGCCAAATATCCTTACCGTCGGGTTGTAGAAAAACACAAAGCCCATGCATACCTGAAGGGTGAGCTAGTGTGGTATTTTTTATTGCAATAATAGTTCCACTGGTTGAAGCATGTACTGGCACGACCATCGCAGAGCTTTCATCAGTTAGTTGCTGACCTTTTAGAACGTATTCACCTTCTTTAACTAATACATTACCTGCTTGACCAATATGCTGCTGTACTGGAATAATTAATATTTCAGGAAGGCTTAACGACGCAATAGGCTTGTTATTAGTTAAAAATTTTTGCTCTGGCGGATGAATACCACCATTGAATGACCAGAACTGGTTGTTATCTATGCGGTTAATTATTGAGCTTTCAACTGTCATTTGATTCTTACTTCGCTTCAACGTCAATATTTACAACTGGAATGGATGCAAGGTCCCATGCCCATGTTTGCGGAGTTTCGGCAATAGGGCGCATTTCAATGCAATCAACCGGGCAAGGTGCTACACATAAATCACAACCCGTACATTCATCAATAATAACGGTATGCATTTGTTTAGCGGCGCCAATAATAGCGTCTACCGGACAGGCTTGAATACATTTAGTACAGCCAATACAGTCTTCTTCAATAATATAGGCAACTTTAGGAGTGTTATCGTGTTCATGATTTCCATCTAAAGGTTGTACTTCTACGCCCATTAAATCAGCAATTTTTTTAATCGTGTCATCACCACCGGGTGCACACTTGTTAATTGCTTCACCTTCTGCAACTGCCTTTGCATAAGGTTTACAACCAGGGTAACCACACTGTCCACACTGTGTTTGAGGCAATAAATCGTCAAGTTGCTCAACAAGTGGATCGCCTTCCACTTTAAATTTTATTGATGCATAACCTAAAATTGCGCCAAAAATGGCAGCGATAGCACCAATAACCACTACGGCAATTAATAATTCGTACATTATTTCACTAACCCTGCAAAACCTAAGAAAGCTAATGACATTAAGCCAGCAGTTATCATTGCTATTGCTGAACCTTGAAATGCTTTAGGTACGTCGGCATTGGCTAACTTTTCTCTCATTGCTGAAAACATAATAAGCACTAATGAAAAACCAACAGCAGCGCCAAAACCATAAATGATCGATTCAAAGAAACTGTGCTGTTCGTAAACACTTAATAACGCAACCCCTAACACCGCACAGTTAGTTGTGATTAATGGTAAGAATATGCCTAATAAGCGGTATAAGTTAGCACTGGTTTTTTGTACAACCATTTCCGTGAATTGTACGACAACTGCAATGACTAAAATAAATGCCATTGTTGTTAAATATTCTAAACCTAAAGGCGCCAATACATAACTATTAACAATGTAACTTAGCATTGAGGCTAACGTCATTACGAAGGTTGTAGCAAATGACATCCCGATAGCAGTTTCTGTTTTTGAAGAAACCCCCATGAATGGGCATAAACCTAAAAATTTTACCAGTACAAAGTTATTCACTAATACGGTACTGACTAAGAGTAAAAGATAGTCTGTCATGTGCTTTTATTTAAATGAAAAATTATACGTATTATCCTTTGTTATTGTTCATTTAACAACACAACAATAGTAGGGAATATAGGTTTTTTAATGAATATAAGGCTGGCGTATCAATTTAATTATTTTAACTTGTAGAATAATTAAATTACTAAGGATTAAATTTTATAGGGTTTATCAATAAAGTACCCTTGATAGCCATCTACTGACAATGTCGATAAAATGCTTTTTTCTTCTATATTTTCAATGCATTGAGCTAATACTTTAATATTTAAACTATGTGCTAATTCAACCATTGCTTTAATGAATTGTTGGTCACTTTCACTATGAAGAATATCACGAGTATAGTTAGTATTCATTTTAATGAAGTTAGGTTTTAGTTCGCTAAATACTTTAAAAGACGTTAAACCAATACCAAAGCGCTCAATGGTAATACGAGCTTTAACACTATGAATCATATCAATAAAACGTTTTGTCACCTTAATATTTTGCTGTGATGCTAATTCTGTCATTTCAAAGATAAACTGTGGTGCTATGTTTTGCTCTTTGAGTAGTAAACGCTCTAACCAAAGAATAAAATTATCGTCAAGTATGCTGTGTGCGTTAATATTAATGCCAAAAAACTGCTGGTATAATTTTTTTGTATGAATTGTATTAATTAATGTAGTAATAATCATTTGATCTATTGCAACAATAAAGGTTAACTTTTCAGCCATTGATATGAATAGTTCAGTGGGTAATGCCTCGCCTTGCTTATTTGTAAAGCGGGCGAGTACTTCACTATACAAAGGCGTATGGTTTTTATTGCTTTGAATTGGTTGAAGCAATAAATGTACATGTTCTGCTGCCAGTACCTCTTTAATGTCTTGTTGCCAGTGTTGATTGCCTTGAGCAGCACTATCATCGTTTAAAAGCTCAGTATTTTTTTGTGAATACCAAGTATTGACTTGTTTACTTTGAGCTAGGCTAATAGCAGCATCAGCTAATGCTAATAATTCACCCAATATATCATTTTGTTGAAAACACACTAAACCAGTATAAGCAATGGAATTTTGTTCAATACCTTGTTGGTAATCATTAAAGTGACGAGTTAATTTTTGTGCATAAGCTTCTGCTTCATCTAGTGAAATATTTGGAATAACAGATGCAAAATCTGAACTGTTCAAACGGTATACAGCCGTATTTTTTTGTGATTTAGCGACTTGGTTAATAATATGAACTACATCACAAATGTATTCATCACCCTTTGTATAACCATTCAGTTTATTAATTGCTTGTAGTGCAGTACAGCGAGTGATGATCAGTACACCACTTTCAATATTATGTTCAGCTAAAATATTTTCTTGAAATGAGGCGATAAAACTATTTCTGTTCGGAAGTTGAGTAATGTGATCAATATATGCATCTTCTTTTGAATGCATTGATTTTTTTTGAGTATGTATAGCTAAGGTTTTAATTTTTTCTAAACCTTGTTGTAATTCGGGTATAAAAGTGACTTTTGGCGATTTTTCATTAATTGCTGGCGTATGCTTGTTGTTTACTAAATTCACTTCTTTATTAATTAATGCAGTGATATTTTCAAATAATAAAAGATATTGTTTACGTGTAAAAATAGATAATAAAAGCACAATAACACTGGCTAAAATAAACAAATAAACAAATAAATTTAGGATCAGGCTTGATAAATGACCAATGCTTAATTGATAAGTAATGGTGATACTAGGTAACTCAACTTTAATTATATTGGCAGAGAATAGATGACCAATCACATTGTTACTTTCATTTTCATAATGATAGAGTTTTTCATTATTTTTATTGGCGATCATTAATAGTTGATAATGATTGGTTTTTCGCAGTATTTTAGCAAAAGGTTTAACGTCGTTTTGTATTAAGGTGTTTATCGCAATTGCTTTAATAGTATTGTTGTTAACCGTTTGCTGTTTATCTATAAAATTTTGAAAGGTCATTACAATAGCAACAGCGAGCAGCATAAATATTATCAAGCTGTAAAGAGTGTTTCTAACCAGTAATTGCTTATAAGAATACATAAAGAATAAGGGACTATTAAATAGCAGTAATGGGCTTATTTATAGCATGAAATTTATTAATTTACTGCTTGAAAATGTATTTTCTATAAATTAGCTGTTTTTGCTTGCGATAGCGCGCGCGCAGCTATATAATTGGCGAGTCTACATGTATTGGGATGTCACTGACGGCGAAAGCTGCACCCTATATATGAAATTAATGTTCAGACTGAAAAAACATTAATTAACTTTAGGGTTCAGTGGATTAGGCCCCGACTTGGGGTTTTTTTATATGTTTTTTTTAATTTTCCTTATCTATTAAGTTAATTTCTATATATAAATCAGTTGTTTATTCGCTGGGCATTGTGCCCTTTTTTTGTTTTTGGAGAAGGTTGTTGGCTAAGTTTGAAGATAAGTTAACAGAAATGTTAAGACCTGCAGTAGACGAAACAGGTAAAGAATTATTAGGTTTAGAATTTATTAGTGCGGGTAATAACTCTATTTTACGCGTTTTTATTGAGCACGAAAATGGTATTGATGTAGATGATTGTGCTGAAGTTAGTAGGCAAATTGGTGCCATTCTTGATGTTGAAGATCCTATAAGCAGTGAATACAGTTTAGAAGTTTCTTCACCAGGTTTAGATCGTCCTTTGTTCACAAAAGCACATTATGAAAGTGTTATCGGTGAAGAAATTCAAGCTAAATTGGGCGTGCCATTAAATGGACGTCGCAAATTTAAAGGCATATTAGAAAGTATTGAAAATGATACGTTAATGGTTATTGTAGACGGAGAAACGTATCCATTAGTAATAAATAATATCGACAAGGCAAATCTTGTTTTTAACTTTAAAGATTAATAAGAAAAAGGTTAGTTAACATGACTAAGGAAGTATTACTGGTAGTAGATGCTGTTTCTAACGAAAAAGCATTGCCACGTGAAAGTATTTTTGAAGCAATGGAAACAGCGCTAGAAACTGCAACAAAGAAAAAATATGAAGGCGACATTGAAGTTCGCGTAGAAATTGATCGTAAAACTGGTGAGTTTGATACTTTCCGTCGTTGGTTGGTGATTCCTGATGATCAAGAAATGGAAAATCCATTTGCTGAAATTAGTGTATCTGCTGCGCAATATGATAATGAAGATATTGAGTTAGGCGGTTACTTTGAAGAACAAATTGAATCAGTAAAATTTGATCGAATTACAACACAAACTGCGAAACAAGTTATCGTACAAAAAGTACGTGAAGCTGAACGTGGTTTAATTGTTGATGCTTACCAAGATCAAGTTGGTGAATTAATCACTGGTGTGGTTAAGAAAGCCAGCCGAGAAAGCATTATTTTAGATTTAGGTAACAATGCTGAAGCAATTGTTTATCGTGATGACATGTTACCTAGAGAAACATTCCGCCCAGGCGATCGCATTCGTGGTTTGTTGTATGCAATTAAACCAGAAGCTCGCGGCGCTCAATTATTTGTTTCTCGTACTAAACCTGAAATGTTGATTGAATTATTCCGCATTGAAGTGCCAGAAATTGGCGAAGAAATGTTAGAAATTAAAGGTGCTGCTCGTGATCCGGGTTCTCGCGCTAAAATCGCTGTTAAATCTAATGATAAACGTATCGACCCAGTAGGTGCGTGTGTTGGTATGCGTGGTTCACGAGTACAAGCTGTTTCAGGTGAATTAGGTGGTGAGCGTGTTGATATCGTTTTATTTGACGATAACCCAGCACAATATGTTATCAACGCTATGGCACCTGCTGAAGTTGCATCAATTATTGTTGATGAAGACAAAGGCACAATGGATATTGCTGTTGAAGAAGGTAATTTAGCAATGGCGATTGGCCGTAGCGGTCAAAATGTGCGTTTAGCAAGCCAACTTACAGGTTGGGAATTAAATGTAATGACTGTTGATGCAATGAATGAAAAGCATCAAGCGGAAAATGACAAAGTATTGAATCTTTTCACTGAAAAGCTTGATATTGATGAAGACTTTGCCTTGTTATTAGCTGAAGAAGGTTTTGCAACATTAGAAGAAGTTGCTTACGTACCAACAGCTGAGCTTTTAGATATTGATGGAATGAACGAAGACATTGTTAATGAGCTTCGTGAAAGAGCAAAAGCTGCATTAACAACACAAGCATTAGCAAGTGAAGAAAGCTTAGAAAACTCAGAACCAGCGGCTGATTTATTAGCGCTTGAAGGTTTAGAAAAACATTTAGCTTATGTATTTGCCAGCAAAGGTGTTTGTACATTAGAAGATTTAGCAGAGCAAGGTATTGATGACCTTGCTGATATTGAAGAATTAACAGAAACGAAAGCAGGTGAACTTATCATGGCTGCACGTAATATCTGTTGGTTTAATGAAGAATAAGAACGCCGGGAGAACAGTATAGATGGCAGAAGTAAAAGTTGAACAACTTGCCAATGAAATTGGTACACCGGTTGATCGTTTGGTTAGCCAATTAGCCGACGCAGGCATCAAGAAATCTGTAAGTGATTCAGTGACAGAGCAAGAAAAAGAAACCTTGCTTGAACATTTGAAAAAGCAGCATGGTGATGATACGTCAGCTCAACCTAGTAAAATGACATTAAACCGTAAGAAAAAATCAACCTTAACGGTAGGTGCTGGTAGCAAAGCAAAATCAGTACAAGTAGAAGTACGTAAAAAACGTACTTACGTTAAGCGTAGCGAAGTTGAAGAACAACAAATTGCTGAAGCAGAAGCTAAAGCCGAAGCAGAAGCAAAAGCAGCTGCAGAAGCGGTTGCATTAGCAGCTGAAGCAGAAGCAAAAGAAGCGGCTGTAAAAGCGGCTGAAGAAGCTAAAAAAGCAGCTGCATTAAAAACAGAAAAAGATGCAAAAGCAAAAGAAGAAGCTGATGCAAAAGCAAAAGAAGCTGCTCGCTTAAAAGCAATAAAAATTGAAGAAGCTAAAGCGAATCAAACACCAGAAGAACGTGCTGCCGCTGATGAAGCTGAACGCATTCGTTTACTTGCTGAAAAAGAAGCGGCTACAAAAGCTGAAGAAGAAGCAAGAAAAAGTGCTGAGGAAGCTAAAAAGCTTGCTGAAGAAAATGAAGCACGTTGGAAAGCTGAAGCTGAAGAGCGTAAAAAGCACGAAAATGATGTTGTGCATGTAACATCATCTAAGTATGCACAAGAAGCTGAAGACAAAGTTGATAAAGAAGATGAAGGTGGACGTCGTCGCAAGAAGAAAAAACCTAATCAACAAGACAGAAATCAACGTGGTAAAGGTAAAGGTAAGAAAACATTATCTGCACCACAAAGCTTACAACATGGTTTCCAAAAACCTGTTGAAGCAAAAATTAGCGAAGTACGCATTGGTGAAACAATTTCTGTTGCTGAATTAGCAAATAAAATGTCTGTTAAAGGCGCTGAAGTTGTTAAAGTTATGTTTAAAATGGGTGCTATGGCAACCATTAACCAAGTAATTGATCAAGAAACAGCGGCATTAGTTGCTGAAGAAATGGGTCGTGAAGTAGTACTTGTTAAAGAAAATGCGTTAGAAGAAGCAATTCTTTCTGACCGTGCCCATAGTGGTGAAGCAATTACACGTGCACCTGTTGTTACAATTATGGGTCACGTTGATCATGGTAAAACATCATTACTTGATTACATTCGTAAAGCGAAAGTTGCCTCAGGTGAAGCGGGTGGTATTACTCAGCATATTGGTGCTTACCATGTGGAAACTGGTCATGGCATGATCACATTCTTAGATACTCCTGGTCACGCTGCCTTTACTGCAATGCGTTCTCGTGGTGCTAAAGCGACAGATATTGTTGTTATTGTTGTTGCTGCCGATGATGGTGTAATGCCTCAAACAGTTGAAGCAATTCAACATGCGAAAGCTTCTGAAGCGCCTATCATCATTGCTGTAAACAAAATGGATAAAGAAGGTATTGATGTAGAGCGTGTTCGTAGCGAGCTATCTCAACATGACGTTTTATCTGAAGAGTGGGGCGGTGACGTTCAATTTGTTCCTGTATCAGCGAAAACTGGTTTAGGTATTGATGATTTGCTTGATGCAATTCTACTTCAATCAGAAGTATTAGAATTAACGGCTGTTGTTGATAAAATGGCAAACGGTGTTGTTGTTGAATCTAAACTTGATAAAGGTCGTGGCCCTGTTGCGACAGTACTTGTTCAAGAAGGTACATTAAACCAAGGCGATATCGTTCTATGTGGTTTAGAGTACGGTCGTGTACGTGCGATGCGTGACGAATTAGGTCGTGACATTAAATCTGCTGGACCATCTATTCCGGTTGAGATTTTAGGCCTAAGTGGTGTTCCACAATCAGGTGATGAAGCAACGGTTGTTAAAGATGAGAAAAAAGCACGTGAAGTTGCTTTATATCGTCAAGGTAAATTCCGTGATGTTAAATTAGCTCGTCAGCAAAAATCTAAACTTGAAAACATGTTTAGTAATATGGCTGAAGGTGAAGTATCTGAAGTTAACGTTGTATTGAAATCTGATGTACAGGGTTCACTTGAAGCGATTTCTGACTCATTAATTAAACTTTCAACTGATGAAGTTAAAGTAAAAATTATTGGTTCGGGTGTTGGTGGTATTACAGAAACTGATGCTTCACTTGCTGCAGCGTCAAACGCAATTGTTGTTGGTTTCAACGTTCGTGCTGACGCATCTGCACGTAAAGTGATTGATGCTGAGAAAATTGACTTACGTTACTACAGCGTTATATATGCATTGATTGATGAAGTTAAACAAGCAATGAGCGGTATGCTTGCTCCTGAGTTTAAACAAGAAATCATTGGTCTTGCTCAAGTACGTGACGTATTCAAGTCACCTAAGATTGGTGCAATTGCTGGTTGTATGGTAACTGAAGGTATCATCAAACGTAGTGCGCCAATTCGTGTATTACGTGAAAACGTTGTAATTTACGAAGGTGAATTAGAGTCACTACGTCGCTTCAAAGATGACGTACAAGAAGTTCGTAACGGTACTGAGTGTGGTATCGGTGTTAAGAACTACAACGACGTTCGTGTTGGTGACCAAATCGAAGTATTTGAAACTGTAGAAGTACAACGCACGTTGTAATTTAATGCTAACGAGAAATAGCTGATAATTACTTAGCTATTTTTCATCAAGCGTTAAATTAATAAATATGATTTTAATGGGGGCTTAGCCCCCATTTTATTCTTAACTGATTAAACATCTGTTTAACGGTTAAATTGATAGGAGAACCCTATGGCGAGAGATTATGCTCGTACTGACCGTGTAAGTCAGGAAATTCAAAAAGAAGTAGCGATGATCATTCAACGTGAGGTTAAAGATCCACGTTTAGGTATGGTAACGGTTAATGCAGTTGAAATAACGCGTGATTTAGCTTACGCAAAAATTTTTGTTACCTTTTTTACTTTAGAAGGGCAAAGTGAAGAAGAGTCTGCAATTATTTTAAATGAGGCTGCTGGCTATATTCGTACGTTATTAGCAAAACGCATTAAAGCGCGCATTATGCCAGAACTTCGCTTTGTTTTTGATAAATCGATGAGTGAAGGTGTACGTATGACTAACTTATGTAACCAAGCGGTTGCAGAAGATGAGCGTCGTGCCGGTAATGATGTGGTACCAAACGATACTGAAACTAAAGAACAGTCAGAAGAAGATTAATACATGGCAAAGCGCAGAAAAGGCCGTGCTATTAACGGTATTTTATTATTAGATAAGCATTTAGAAATATCATCTAATAGTGCATTGCAACGAGTAAAGCATATCTATTTTGCTCAAAAAGCAGGGCATACAGGAGCGTTAGATCCGCTGGCTACTGGAATGTTACCAGTATGCTTAGGCGAAGGAACTAAGTTCTCACAGTTTTTATTAGATACTGATAAAACTTACATTGTTACGGCTAAACTAGGTATTAGAACAACAACCAGTGACGCTGATGGCGATGTGGTGAGTGAAAAACCTGTTGCAGTAACACAAAGTCAACTTGACGTCGCTGTTAATACCTTTCGTGGTGATACCAAGCAAATTCCATCAATGTTTTCGGCATTGAAATATCAAGGGCAACCACTTTATAAGTATGCCAGAGAAGGCATTGAAATACCTCGTGAAGCACGTGATATTACCGTATTTAGATTAGACGTTTTACGTTTTGAAAACGATGAAGTCGATATGGAAATACATGTATCTAAGGGAACTTATATTCGTACTATTGTTGACGATTTAGGTGAGCTATTAGGCTGTGGTGCTCACGTTAGTGTTCTGCGTCGTGTTGCAGTAGGCTCTTACCCAAGAGAAAAAATGGTAACAATTGAAGAGCTTGAAGCTTTATTAGAAAAAGCTAAAAGTGAAGGTATTGCCCCTTCAACATATTTAGATCCTTTATTGTTGCCAATGCATACCGCATTAGTGGGCATGCCTAAGGTCAGCGTTGATGAAGCATCAACATCTTACCTTCGCCATGGTAATCCTGTACAAGCGTCTGGAGCCCCTGTAGACGGATTAGTGCAAGTGTACCAAGATGATACCAACGAGTTTTTAGGCGTGGGTGTTATTGACGATAATGGCTTAGTTGCGCCTAAACGTATCATTGTTAAAACTGAAGATTTATTTGATTAAACACGAATAGATTTTTTTAGGTAAGTTTTACTTGCTTTTATAGGCAGCGCTATATAAAATGCGCGCTCTCATCACCTTGCTGAATTAGTGTTTGGCTCGGTGTTATTACTTAAAACACTAACTAAGGTATTTATTATGTCTTTAAGCACAGAACAAAAAGCAGCTATCGTTGCTGAATACGCTCAATCTGAAGGTGACACAGGTTCTCCTGAAGTACAAACAGCTTTATTAACTGCTCAAATTAACCATTTACAAGGTCACTTTAAAGAGCACATCCATGATCACCATTCACGTCGTGGTTTATTACGCATGGTTAGTCAACGTCGTAAATTACTTGACTACTTAAAGCGTAAAAATGTTGAGCGTTACACTACTGTAATTGCTAAATTAGGTTTACGTCGTTAATCGATAACCTATTAAAATATTCTAAAAGCCGAGTTTATACTCGGCTTTTTTGTATCTAAAGTTCTTGAATTCTTCACTTTCTGCTATTTCATGGCATGTTATATGCTGTATTTTCTGTTATCAAAGATTAAAGCTAATACTTGTCAATTTAGCGTCGTTTATGAATTCAGGATATATTATGAGCCTTACATATAAGTTTTTCGGTGTAGTATTCACTACTATGGTTTTATCGGCCTGTAGCACCATTTATGGTAATAAGCATGTTGAATACAAAACCACACCGCCTACTGAATTTCCTGTATTAACCGCAATAGGTCATGCCCCGATTAGTTTACAAAAATCGAATAATGAAACTCAACGTATGTTACTTGCCATAAAAGCGTCAAAATTAGCCGCTTATTCTGAACTGGCAGAGCAAGTTCATGGACAGCAAATAACACAAGAAACAACAATGGAAGATTTATTAATTAATAACTCTGAGCTTTCTATTAAAGTTTCAGGTGTTATACGAGGTGCTAAAGTGTTAAAAAGTTACCCTGCGGGTGATTTATACATCACTGAGTTATCATTAGATTATAAAGATGTGTATGCGCTATATGAAAATGCTAAAACTAATCAAGAAATAAAAAAGGTGACTTACTTCTAATCAGTTGATTCTTTATACGGCTTTATTTCTTGATAACGTAAAACCCGTCCTAATACATTTATAACCTATACATCATCTTTGTATAGGTTCATAACATGAAACAATCGCAAGATTTATCATCACAAGTCATGGTAGAAGTTGGCTTAGCTTTAGCAATGGCGTTTTTCTCATTATTTGTACTCTCTTTATTTTTATTTAGTGTCAGTAACGTCACTGAACTGCATAGCAAGCAAACTAATAATCCCTTACATAATCAAGATGAAAGCACGTTAAAACTTTCTGTACAGGCTAGTACTGAACAGAGAATTGATCGTGAGCAACACGACAAAACTATAGCGAATAATACGATCTACTTATTTGTTAAGGGTTCTGTGATTTACAATGAATCATTAAAGCCAGTGAATATTGATACACTACCTAAAAATGCCAACATCGTAGTGGCAGTGCCCGATCATTTTCAATTAAATGAATTAATAACTCTTCAAAAACAAATAAACCAGCCAAATGCATCTATAACCAATTTAACGAATGATTGGTTTACAGCAATGGAGCAACTCCCATGAAAAACTATTATGTTATGACAATAATCAGCCTATTTACGCTACTGAGTCTTCAAGTGCATGCATCATATAATGCGCTTTCAATTAGTGAAGTGAAAACATTAATTGTGGAGCAAGCTGAACAAAAAAATATAGCACCTGCTTTAGCGTTGGCTATTGCTAAGGTTGAGTCAGACTTCAACCCGTTAGCAACTAGTTCCGCTGGTGCTCGTGGGGTAATGCAAATATTACCTAAAACGGCTGAAGATGTTTTTGGTGTGAGTAAAGATCGTCTTTATCATGCACAAACAAATATCGATTTAGGATTAAGCTTTATAAAACAACTATTAGCTAAGTATGATCAACGTTTAGATATAGCATTGTCACATTATAATGGCGGCTCGGCAGTACAGGGTGAAAATGGTAATTTACATGTCATTCCAAATACACAGGGCTATGTCGATAAAGTGTTAGCTTATTATCGTCAATTTGATATTAAGCCTTACTACTCGCCATTTAACCAGGCACATAACCAACATACGGTTAGAGCAAAAGAGTATCCGTATAAAGTGGGTGAAATACATAATGCCATTAAACAACAAGTATTAGCTGATGAAAAAGCAGCCGAACTGGCAAGCAAAGAACAAGCAGTGTTGGTGGCTCAATCAAATCAACGTCAAGGTATTTCAATTAAAGGACCTAAACAAAAGAAAGTATCACCTGCTGTGGTTAATTATGCACAGTTTGATCGTAATCAATATGCATCGGCAAGAAATAGTGAACAAGCGAATGTGCAAGTACAAGCGTATCCACAAATCAGACAAATTAATTCGGTTGTTTCATGGCAAGACCAACAACCAGTTAACCCCGTTATTCAAATACAAAAACGCAAAAATGAAGTTACTCGTTCTGTAGAAAAGGCACATGAAAATCAAGTGGTTTCTAATTATTTACAAGGTAAAACACGCAATGAACGAAAAACTCAGGTAAGCCAATGGGAATCTATTTTTAATTAAGGTATAAACTATGCTTAAATAATGGCTTTAGTAAAACGCACGTTGGTTGTATAAATGACAAAAGAATCATCAAGTGATAATAGTGAACAGGTAAGCGAAGCTACTGATTATGTGCTAACGCTGAAATCTGAATTAATATCATTACAAAATGATATCGTTGCTTTATATCAAATCTATGGAGAGGTTAATCAACAAGCGTTAAACAATCTTGAAGCAGTCGCATTAATGCATGATGTCAATAGACATGCATTAATACGCTTAATTGAACAAATTGAATTAGCCTTTATTACAGAAAATTCAAATCAAAAAAGTTTTGTGTTTTGGGTTAAGTCTTTACACCGTCAATTTGAAAAAAACACACAATTTTGTCTTTCTGAGTTAGAAAAAAATACGGTTGTTGGCTCTGCTGTCTTAAGTACAGGTAAATCAGCAGAAACCTTATTAAATGTATTAAATACAATTCAGAGCCATTATTCGACATTAGCGCAAGTTAATAAACACCAAAACTCATCTACAGCGGATAACACATCATCACTTAATGTCCCTCAAGAATCATCAAGTACTCAGTCTAAAAAACGATTTTTATTTACTATTAAACGAATAGTATTTTACGGTTTTATATTTTTTGCTTTAGTGGTTATTTATTTTTCATTAAATGAGTGGGTTGCAGTAAAAGAGAAGCCCAATAGTGATAGTGCAGTTTTTGAGCATGAAGTAAGTGAACCCGCCGGAAAAGTTGTCGCAGAAAGTACATCGCTACAGACAAAAACAGAGTTAAGTCTTTTTGATAAATTTAAACAAGGTGTAAAAAAAGGCAGTGAAATCACCGCTAATCAGTTAGAAAGTTCGCAACATAAACTGCTTGAAACACTTGATCCCATTAATAATGAAAAATTGATTATTAATGAAGACAACAACGGTATTAATATTCAACAGGCGAAAACGAAAAGAGCTATAAACGATCAAACTATTGAACAATCCTTACCTCGTGAAAAATTAGCCAAAGAGCTTAATTTACAAGAAAAAGAGTTACCAGAAAAAGATTTGCAAGAACAAGTTCAGCTTAATCATATTAGTCAATTACTTGAAAATCTCTGGGTGAATATTCCGGCGGGTAGTTTTGTTTTTCCTTTACAACAAACGAATAAACATAAACAACATCATTATTTAACAGCTTTCGAATTAATGAAAACAGAAGTGACTTTCGCATTGTGGGATAGCTGCGTTGCTGCTAAAGCTTGTTATCACAAACCAAGTGATGAAGGTTGGGGCAGGGGTAACAGGCCTGTAATTAATGTACATTGGAATGAAATTACAACACAGTTTATACCTTGGTTACATCGAACTACTGGTCACTTTTATTATTTACCAAGTGAAACGCAGTGGGAATATGCAGCGCAGTTAGCCAGTGCATCACCTTATCACTGGGGAGTTGAACTAGGTAGCAATAATGCCAATTGTGCTAATTGTGGCAGTAAATTCGATAATATCAAAACAGCCCCTGTAAACGATTTTTTTGCTAATCAGTTAGGTATATTTAATATGCATGGTAATGTGTGGGAGTTTACACAAGATTGTTGGTCTTCAAGCCTAACCAAGCCACAAAGCAACGGCTCACCATTACTCACTAAAGCATGTAACTCTACCGTTATTAAAGGTGGCTCTTTTATGGCGAAAGGCAATAGTATTTCAATTAGCACACGTAACTCAGTGAGTCGTCAAACACGCAACAAAGCAATCGGTTTTCGTCTTATTCGTGCTTTGTGAAAAAATAAAACACGGATGTTTTATTCGCTAAAATAGCCTTACTATGTAATTATTATTCAAGCTAATATGATTAAGTAATAATAAACCTTATGCCCGAGAAAATGCCTGAGAAAGAACCAACAACATTTAATGAATCACCCGATAACTCTTTAACGTCATTAACAAGTCAGTATGGTGTCAGTGATACATTAAAAAGTATGTTTGAAGGTTTACGTGAAACCCCGGGCATTAACGCAAGTAAATTTACTGAACAACAGGTTAATAAATTTGCGCAATATATTGTTTGTCGAAATTACGGCAAGTTATGTTTAGAGCTAAGCTACCTACTCTTTTGCATAACCAATTACCCTAATAAAAATACTAACCAAAGCGCACTACTTAATTTTTTCTGGATAGAAGAAAGTTTTACTGCAAGCCGTTTTAGTTGTTACTTTAATAAGCCTTACAAAAATACTGATCTTAATTTAGCTCTAACATCGACAAGTAAGCCTGATACTATTGAAGAACAATCAAATTTAGAAAAATCACATATAGCATCATCACATTTAGTACTAACGTGGTTAAACTCATCAGAAACAAGCTTTAGTATTTCACCTAAACGAGCTGGCGTCTTAGCGGTACTATTCGAATTTTTAATGATGATTAAACCATCACTTATTGAACATGCCGAAACAGCATTGTTAGCTGGTGATGTTAAAGATATAAAAGCGTTATCTTCAATGTTTCAAAAAGAATTGTATGCGTTTTTAATGCAGCACTTAACCGTTGCGCAAGTACAAAGACGCTTTCACTATATTACCAAGTGGTTACATAAAGAAGGTTATAACCAACACTTTTTAACTGATGACTGTATATTAAATTTTTGGCAAAGCGTTAATACGGACCATAGCCTTGATAATAGTTTAAGCTTTAAGTTATACAGTGTCGTACTAGACGATTTACTGAATATTGACCAAGCAATAAAGCAAAGTGAACAAGCCTTTGAAGTTGAACATAGCGTGACTATTGGCGGCAACCTTGAGCAAGGTGAAATATCAGAAAGTGCATTACAAAATTATGTATTTGATCATATTGAAGATGAAATAAATTATGAGTTTTTAACTGCTGAACCTAAGTTTTTAACTAAGGCTCAATGGCAAACACTGCAACCATTAGTTAAATACCAAAAATATCAAAAAAGCCTTGTACTATCGTTTGCTCGGCTAGCTTGTTTTAGCCGCTGGCAAGCGGTTATTGTTCAAGCTAAGCGTCATTCAAATGCTATGGTTACTAGCAAGTTAGAAGCGGAACAATCGAATAATTATGTTGTTTTACAAGAGCAGTTTAGCACATTAAAAGCTGCTATTTCTGAGGTGCTTTTAGCGCTTATCTATATTCAGTTAAAACATAAAAAAACACACTGCATTACTGAATTACTAAAAGAATTAAACTATGAACAACAAGTGACCCATAAGCAACAGTTGAAAGAACAGCTAAGTCAATTGTCAGCGCATGAATTAACCAGTGAAAATGCTATTTTTAATGCATTTCAACGGTTATTGCTTCAATCACCTGAACTACAAAAGCACTTATCTAAGGCTAAGAAAGCGTTTACAAAAAATAATAAAGCGGGGTTTAAATCACTACCTGAATATCATGAATTGAATGGTTATGATGAAGGACAAACTGCATTACAACATTGCTTAGTGTTTTTAAGTAAGCAACTTACGCATTATCAAGAGCTTTGGCCAACAAACAACGATGCTGAAGCAAAATTTCGCTCAGATGCATTTATATTCAAACAAAGCTTCGAACAAATGTATTGCGTAGAGGAAAAATAGCATGAATAAATTAGCATTAACTGTAGAGCCTTTATTTATTAGTAAAGCAATGCTGAATGAGCTAACTATGCCAGTCATTATGCCAGTGATAAATGAAGGCAATGCTAAAAGTAAGTCAGTAAAAGCCTTAACGTATAATGATATGGTTAAAAGTATAACCGGTAATACAGGTATTGATAAAGCCTGGTTAATGCATTCAGTGAATCAATCACTGCCGTTGAGAAGTGCGTATAAAAAGTTATTACAGCAGCTTTCTTTTTCTTGCTCAGAGCAACAAGTTGCCGCCAGTAGTGATGAAGAGTTTGCTTCGCGTAGTACTGATTATTTTACGGTTGACTTTAAACGTGATAAAACCTTCAAACAGCAAGTATATGTTTTGTTAAGTATTATCAACCCATTGGCGAGACATATTAATCAACCAATTGAATTACATATTGTTGATGAAAATTCAGTAAATCAATTAAGTTTTTCTGCCTTGGTAGATGGTAAGTCTCAACAGATTTTAGACATTGATGACACATCAATGGTGAGTTTACTCAATAGCAACAGTGAATTATTTATCTACTAAGTTGAAACTAACGTGTCTATGAGTTCGATGGTTATGAGTTATCTACCTATAAATTATCCACCAGTAAATATTGTTTGATGAATCATTAATGCTTATCAAACAATCGTTAGACACTTGAAGTAGTGTGAAATTAACGTTTAATTTTCATGGTAATTCAGTACTTTGATTAGTGAAGCAGATATAATAAACTAGCGTAATATGTTTTAGTTTATCATATCGTATTATCTTAACTAGAATTAGGTCATGTAAATTATGCAGGTTCACCATTGAAGTACCATGTTTTTATTGCAACCACGAAAGGTGTTATTGCAATACAAGATCTTATTGCGCTAGATGATCCTGATATTCAATCACTAATTACAGTGAATGGCACTGCTACCTTAGCCAACATTAGCCACCATTATCACCACTTTGTTAAAAAAGGCTCTGGTATTATTCAGCTCGATTTTGGTAGCTGTAGTTACCGTGCCAATATAGAGCAAGGTATTGATCAAGGTAATAGCTGGCAACTTGCTATGTATATAGCGCATGTTTTATCTGAAAAAAGCTTACTAGGTAACGGTATTGTTACTGCTAACGATCAAGTTATTGTTGCTACAGGTGAAATTAACACATCACACCGTACTATTTTAGCGGTAACGAAAGTTGCTGAAAAATATAAGAAACTGATAGAAGAACGTGCTCGTTTTTCATCGAAAGCATTGTCAGAAACTCCTGAAAAACACCCTGTATTCTTTATTCCTAAAGCGAATGAAGTTGATATTAATGCCGCTTTATCAAAAGCCATTAACGTTGAAAGCTTTACCAAACTTGATGATGTAATAACTCGTATTGAACGTTTAATTACAGCATCAGTTTCATTAATAGAGCAAGGTGAAAACCTTGATAGCCAATCAATTCATAAAAGTGCTCATCAAGAAACGGCATCGAATGAAACTGACTCACCTGAAATTGATGAATTAAATGAGCTAGAAGCGTTGCTTAAATCTGAAGAACATCAAAGTTATGCTATTGACAATGAACATCATAAAACCATAGAAAACAACAAGGACAACGTATTGAAAAAGCACAGAAACTCTTTAGATGAAACTAAAGAAGTTGAAAACATGTTAGCTAGTTTTATGTATAAATTTAACCCTAAGCATATTGTTTCTCGTATTGTTGGTTTTTGTGGTTTTGCATTGTTTGTTATTGCAGTGATCTTAACTGTGATAAAAGATAAGCCAGTTGACGTTAATGAAGCCCCTAATGCTGAACAGCCAAGTAAAGTTAAAGAGGTAGAGCAACTAAGTGTTGAAAAAACAACTCAAGAAAAACCTGCCGTAACAGCTGCGTATTTAGTTGCACATTACACTGAAAATAACGATTGCCAACAAACGACTGATATTAAAACCATTGTTAATAAACCCAATCATGACAATTTTTTCAAAGCGTTTAATAGACACCAGTTATGCGAACTTACATTGTTAACACATCAACAGGTCAGTGATGTTTTTTGGTTTGATAATAATAAGCAACATAATCAAGCTTTAACTAAGTCGGTACAACTTAATCATCAACCACCGAATGAAATAAGCTGGAATATTCCTTTAGTAAAGCAGCAGTTGAATGACACAAGCTATTTTTTAGTGGTTGTTGAGCAACTAAAAAATAAAGAACAAGCAAGTTATAAAAATGCAATAAGCTCTGATCTAAATACTGAATTAAATGTCTTTATTAAACATGATTCTCGAGGATTAAAAGTTACTCAGAAAGAAGTTTCTGATTTTTTAAAGAATTACTTTAGTGATAAACCAGCCAATTTTTTCTTATATCAACATACCTTAGAAGTTTTTTAACGACCTTACAGTCTTTTTTTAATTCTTTAGCTAAAAACTATTCAAATACATTCATAACCTAATTATTACGATAATTGGAGCTGGTTATGAATACGAATTTACCCTCAAAGCAACATCAAAAATTACAGCAAAGTTATGTTAAACAGTGTATTAACACTTTTGTAGCGAAAATTAAGTTTACTCAACTTACTAAGCATATACTTTTTGTTGTTCCTATTAGTTTGTTTATCTCAGCTTGTAGTTCAACTAATAATTCGCTTACTAATACTTCAGAAATAAACAGTTCAGAGCTTCGCTATCAAGAGCTTAATCGTATTACCCAACAAGCACAGCAATGCAAAACGCAAGGAAATAATATTGTAAATTCAGCGAGTGCTAATCAGTCATTACCTCAATATTTACTAGCGGCTAAACATTTTCGTTCATGCAGTGAAACTGTTGTAACCAATTCACCTAGTACATTTGATGAGTTGGGTTCACTTGAACTGAATAGTCCTAATGCCTCAAGTTATGTTTCAAATGATGCCTCAAATAATACGGTCAATAAAGTGAAGCAATATAAAACCCTAGCTATGCAATTATATGTGGCTAGCGTAATGAATTTTATTAAGGCGGGTGAATTAAACGATGCTGCCAATATGGTGACTAAATTTAAACAAGCGTTTCCAAAGCAAGATTTTTACTTTGCTAATTACACCTCTTTTATTGATACCACAGAAGCCTTGTTAGATCCGTCTAATATCACGCCTCAAACATTAGCCACATTGAATATCAGTTCATCATTGCGTCAAGAATTATTGCGTAAACAGTACTGGTTACAACACTAGGAGCGAATAATGAAAACTAAGAGCCTTTATACATTTTTACTATTCAAAATGCTTGTCACAGGTGCATTTACTGTAACTAGCTTTACCAGTTTTGCTGTAAGTGACTGGCAGCCTGTTGTTAGTGATAAATTAGTAAAATTACCCGCAAACGTGATTTATCAGCGTATTGAAAATGATTTTTCAGCATCACCATTAGCAAGTAAGTTGAATGAAGTTGAGCAGTTATTAACGCAAGAAGCACAGCAAATTAAAGCGTTACAACAACTTCAATCGCAAGCGACAAAGCAAGAAGATTTAGCGTTACAGATTGATATTGTCGATAAAAAGTCATCGTACGTCAGCTTACTTAAACAAAGTCATGAATTACGATCACAAGCATTAAACCAGCGCCAAGCACTTTATGAAAAGGTACTAAATAAGCTACATGCAAAAAAGGCTAAAAGTACACGCGGTGAAAATTACCAAATACAACAACATAAATTAGCGGCGAAACAGCGCTCTAAAAATAGTGAGCAGCAAGTACAGTTATTATTGAATCAATATAACCAAGTAGACAGCGAAGCTAAGTATCAAACCCATTACCAGAACAATATTGACAAAATAGCGCAATTAAAACGTACTTTTAACGCACATGTTATGAATGCGAAGCCTGAACTTAATGGCGTCACTGTTAGCGACCAAGAATATGTGCGTGAATTACTTATTCGCCTCTCAACAGAACGTTCAATATTATCGCAAGAAAATACCATGCTAAGTTACATGACAAGGTTAGTTGCATTAGATGCTGAAAATTTAACATTACAATTGAATGAAAGTTTACATAAGCAAACCCAATCAGAACAAGGCGAAATTAATCATTACCAGTTAGCAAGTCAAGCAACCGACTTATTTGTTGAAGGAGAAAGCCATGAATAACTTAAAATCTTTAGTCATGAAAAATGTCGTGGGGCGTTTATGTTTTTTACTTGCTTTTACATTAGGTACCAGTGTGTTTGCAAACGCAGAAACTGACAATAATTTTATGCTGAAAAATTTAGAACGTGAGCGTGCTGCTTTAATTGATGTGCTTACAGATCAAAATATAAGCTTTGTCGAGCGTCAATTAAAAGCGAATGCCTTATTACAACGTTTAGCAACAGTTGAGCGCATGGCATTAAATACTACCGACACGAATAATAGCCAACTGGCTAAGCAAGTATTTTCACAATACGATTTATCTTTTTTATTACATGCAAGTGCCGAGCAACAGCAAACACTGATTGAGCATTGGTTGAATCAACTAGCATTGTCGACAAATGATATTGAACAGGGTTGGGCAGGAGAGCGTTAATATGCATATTCCAAATCATGCACAGCAACGAATGGCAACTGAACAAAAAGCGGGTGCTGCTAGCTTTTTTTCAAAGCTAAATCCACTGAATAAAATGACTTCGCTTGCCTATTTAGCTTTTGTTTTTTGTGGTTGCGTCATTATTGTGTTTGCCAGTTTACAGTTACTTAATAACGTTAATGTTAATGACTTTGTAATCAAGGTAACCGAATTATTTAGTACGACGTTTGTGGTGATTTTTTCCTGCTTAGTCACATTTTCATTAATTGCTATCAGTAAAATACAGGCTAATCATGATAAAGATTACTGGAGCGAAATAGGGTTACAACTAGCAAACAGTATCTCAGCCCTTGCGCTTACCTTTACATTACTTGGTATTAGTTTAGGAATAGGTAGTTTATCAGATCAAGCTTTAACCCCTGACAACATTCAATTACTGATTGATAAGCTCACCCAACATTTTTCAATGGCATTTATGACTACCGTTGTTGGCTTACCTTCGGCGACTATTATTCGAGCAATTGTTTCTGTGCGTTATCAAAAAATGTCTATCATAAAACACGAAGACGAAAGTGTTACTTAAACAGGCTCGTTACATAAGGTTAGTGACATAAGGTTAATCAAGTTAAGTGATTCAGTTTAATTAATATTTTTAAAAGGTAATGGTATGAAAAATTTATTTGTTTTTTTAGTACTAGTGGCATCAGGTTACTTAGTGTTTACACAAACTAAAGCGGGTGATTATGTCGTAGCTATGATGCCAAAGGCACAGTTTGAAAAAATACATCAGCACTTATCAAATAAACTTGATAAGCAATTAACCACTTCGCTACCTGAATTAATAGCAAAGGCAACAGCTGATTTACAGCAAAGCTATGATGAAAAAGTAGCTGAGTTAGCAGTAAAGCATGTGGAATTATCTGAAACACAAGCGTCACCTAATCATGACAGTAGTACTGAATTTGATGCACTTGTATTACATGTTAATGAATTAACCAATCGCTTAAATGTATTAACTCACATTAATGAGGTGCAAGCGAAACAGTTAGAAAGCCAATCATTAACAAAAAATGATTTACCAGCTACAAACACAGTTGATGATTTACCTGGATTAAATGCCATATCAAAAACCCAAGTTAACTTAGTGAGTAACAATGTTGAGAATAATGTTATTAGCCGCGTTGATAGTGATGTTAATACCAAGGTTAATA